>DAHXMK010000271.1 GCA_027365515.1 Candidatus Aminicenantota bacterium | reverse complement strand
ACCTTTGCGACGCTACCTACATAGAGCCCATCGAGCCGTGGGCCCTTGAGGCGATCATCGAAAAGGAGCGGCCGGAGGCGCTTCTGCCGACCGTGGGCGGGCAGACGGCTCTGAACGCCGCCATGCCCCTCGAAAGCGGAGGCGCGCTCGAACGTTACGGCTGCAGGCTCATCGGCGCGAGCGCCAAAGCCATCCGCGCCGCCGAGGACCGGGAAATGTTCCGCCAGATTCTCGCGAAGGAGGGAATGGAGACCTCGCGCTCCTTCGTCGCCAGAAGCGTCGAGGAGGGGCTCGCCAGGGCCGGCGAGGTCGGCTTCCCCGCCATTCTGCGCCCATCCTTCACGCTGGGCGGCCAGGGTGGCGGCATAGCTTCGAGCCCGAGCGAGTTCAAGCCCCTTCTTGAATACGGCCTCTCCCTGAGCCCGACAAGGAGCGTCCTTGTAGAGGAGTCGCTCATCGGCTGGAAGGAATTCGAGCTGGAAGTCATAAGGGACAGGGCCGACAACGTCGTCATCATCTGCTCCATCGAAAACCTCGACCCGATGGGGGTTCACACGGGTGACTCCATCACCGTCGCTCCCGCCCAGACGCTTTCCGACAAGGAGTACCAGTGGATGCGCGACTGGGCGAAGCGGGTCATCCGCGCCGTGGGAGTCGAGACCGGCGGATCCAACATACAGTTCGCGCTGCACCCAAAGACCGGCCGCATGGTGGTGATCGAGATGAACCCGCGCGTCTCGCGCTCGTCCGCCCTCGCGAGCAAGGCGACGGGCTATCCGATCGCGCGGGTGGCCACGCAGCTCGCCCTCGGCTACACGCTGGACGAGCTGCCGAACCTCATAACCCAAACGACGCCGGCCGCCTTCGAGCCGGCGCTCGACTACGTCGTGGTGAAGATCCCGCGCTGGCCCTTCGACAAGTTCAGGGAAACCGACCCGGTGCTTTCGACCAACATGAAGTCCATCGGCGAGGTGATGGCGATAGGGCGCGACTTCAAGGAGTCGCTCCAGAAGGCGCTCCGCTCGGTCGAAATAGGACGCTACGGGCTTTTGGACGGCCTCCCACCGGTCGAAAGCCGCGAGGAGTTGACCCGAAAGCTGGCCGTTCCCAACTGGGAAAGAATTTTCTACACCGCCCTCGCTTTTCAGCACGGCCTGTCGGTAGAGGAGGTCTCGGAGCTTTCGGGGATGGACCCGTGGTTCCTGGCCCAGATCGCTCAGCTCGTGGAGACGGAAAACCACCTTCGCTTTTTCGACGAGAAGAGCTGCCCGGAGGCGCTTCTCAAAAGAGCGAAAGAGGAGGGCTTCGCCGACAGGCGGCTGTGCAAGATATGGGGCGTCGCCGAGAGCGCCGTGCGCGAAAAGCGCGAGAGGGCCGGCGCCGCGCCGGCCTACCTTGGCGTGGACACGTGCGCCGCCGAGTTCGAAGCGGCCACGCCGTACTTCTACTCCTCTTATACGGGCCGCAACGAGAGCGAGCCGCTTAAAGGGCGGAAAGTCGTCGTCGTCGGCTCCGGCCCCAACCGCGTCGGCCAGGGCATCGAGTTCGACTACTGCTGCTGCCAGGCGGTCTTCGGGCTGAGGGATGAAGGCTTCGAGACGGTGATGGTCAACTGCAACCCCGAGACCGTCTCCACCGATTTTGACACGGCGTCGAAGCTCTATTTCGAGCCCGTGACGCTCGAAGACGTCAAGGCGATCCTCGACCTCGAAAAGCCGGACGGCGTGATTCTCACCTTCGGCGGGCAGACCCCGCTTAAGCTGGCCGCGGAGCTTCACCGGCTCGGCTATCCGCTGATAGGAACGCCGCCAGGAGCAATTCACCGCGCCGAAGACCGGGAGGAATTCGGCTCTCTATGCGCCGCGCTCGGCCTCAGGGCGCCCAGGGGGGCGACCGCGCGCACGCTCGAAGAGGCGCGCGAGCGGGCGTCGGAGCTTGGCTTTCCGCTGATGGTCCGCCCGAGCTACGTGCTGGGCGGCCAGGGAATGGCGCTCCTGACTAAAGAGGACCACCTCGGCCACTACCTCTCCCAAGGCGTCGCGGTGAGCGAGGACCACCCGCTTCTCTTGGACACTTTCTTACAGGACGCCACCGAGCTAGACGTTGACGCCCTCTGCGACGGAACGGACGTAGTGCTGGCCGGCATCCTTGAGCACGTTGAAAAGGCAGGCATCCATTCCGGTGACTCCTCGCAGGTTTACCCGCCGCAGACCGTTCCCCGGACGGTGATCGAAGAGGCTTCGGAAGTTACGAGGCGGGTGGCGCTCGAATTGGGCATCTGCGGCATGCTCAACCTCCAGTTCGCCTATAACAGGGACGGGCTTTTTGTCCTGGAGGTGAACCCGCGGGTTTCCAGGACGGTCCCCTTTCTTTCAAAGGCCCGCAAAATCCCCTTCGCCAGGCTTGCCGCCAGAATAATGACCGGACGGCGCATAAGCGAGATTCAGGAGCTTCGAGGAGTGGAGCCTTTCCCCAAGGAAGGCCGGCAGCTTTTCGTCAAGGCAAGCGTCTTCCCATTCGCAAGGCTTTTAGGCGAGGATCCGGTCCTTGGGCCGGAGATGAAGTCCACCGGCGAAGTGATGGGGCGCGCCCCGGGATTCGGCCAGGCCTTCGCGAAGGCGCTTTCGGGCGCCGGGCTGCCCTTGCCGATGGGAGGCGCCGTTTTTCTATCGCTTCGCGACGCGGACAAGCCCGGCGCGGTGGAGCTTGCGCGGGGTTTCGCCGAACTCGGCTTCGCCATCGTTGCGACGCCGGGGACGAGGGCCTTTCTTGAAAAGAGCGGCATATTCGCCGGGGCCGTCCACAAGGCCGGGGAGGGCAAGCCCGACGCCGCCGGCCTGCTGAAGGCCGGGACGCTGAAGCTCGTCATCAACACGCCGATGGGCAGAAAGAGCCAGCGGGACGAGACCAACATCCGCTGCCAGGCGATCGCGCTCAGGGTGCCCTGCATCACTACGCTCGAAGGGGCTTACGCCGCCCTCGAGGGAATCCGCGCCTTGAAGGAGGGCCGGCTCGACGTTGTGCCGGTCCAGCAGTGGACCGTGGGCTGACGATGGTATAATATCCGCCTTGAAGGAGGCTTTTCGTGGTACAAGTTTCCGTGCCCGTCTCCATCGCATCGCGTCACAAGCTCCTTTACAACCAGCCGGCGCCCCCGGAGCAGCTGTCAACCATCGGCGACCAATACAAGGAGTCGGGACTGCTTCACGACGCGTTGGAGTTTTTCAGCGTGGCGCGGGCAAAGGACCGGCTGGAGCTGATCGCCTCCCTGGCCGTCAAAGAGGCCGACCTGGTCCTCTACCTGAACGCCGAGAAGGCGGCCGGCCGCGAGCCTCAAAAAGAAAAACTGGAAGAACTGAAAGATTCCGCGTTGCGCCTTCAGAAAAATTCCATCGCGAGGAAAGTTGACCTTCTCCTCGTCCCCAAGGGCAAATGACACGGACGAAAATGACATCCAAGTAATGCTCCGGCGGCCTCCAACGAAGGCTGGGGAGTCCCCCGGCCGGCGAGCCGCCCGCGTTTCCCATCCAAAGGAGGTAGTGGATGATTGAAGCAAGCCGCCTTGCCAAGAAATTCGGCACGGTGAACGCTGTAAGGGACGTCTCCTTCAAAGTTGCGAAAGGGGAGGTCGTCGGGTTCTTGGGGCCGAACGGCGCCGGCAAGACGACGACGATCCGCATGGTGACCGGATACATTCAGCCAACCGAGGGCGAGGCTTTCGTCAACGGGCAAAGCGTCATCGAAGCGCCGATGGAGACCAGGCGGAACATCGGCTACCTGCCCGAGAACAACCCCCTCTACGAGGAGCTGCGCGTTAGGGAATACCTCGGCTTCCGTGCCGCCTTGAAGGGCGTTCCAAGAAGAAGGCGCTCAAAGCGCATATCGGAGGTCGCCGGCATGACCGAGACGGGCGACGTCCTTGAAAAGATAATAGGCTCCTGCTCAAAAGGGTACCGGCAGAGGATCGGCCTGGCCGACGCGCTGCTGGCCGACCCGCCGGTTCTCATCCTGGACGAGCCGACCGTGGGCCTCGACCCGGCGCAGATCGTGCGGACCAGGGACCTGATCAAGTCTCTATCCGCCCAGCATACGGTGATCCTCTCCACCCATATCCTGCCGGAAGTGGAAGCGATTTGCAGCCGGGCGCTCATCATCCACCGCGGCGCGCTTCTTTACGATGGCCGCGTCGAGGACCTCGGCAGGAGCCTTTCGGCCGGTGACACGCTGGTCTGCCGTGTCGTGGGAGATGCCGCCGCCGCCGAGGGCTGCCTATCGTCAGTCCCCGGCGTCGAGCGAATCGAAAAGCTGGACGAGAATGACGGCCGTTCGCGGTTCCGCCTTCTCGTCTCAAAGGGCGACGCCGCGCGCGAGGCGATCTTCTGGGCGCTGGCCGAGGCGCGCCTTCCCATCCTTGAGATGTCAACGTCGCGAGTTTCGCTCGAAGAGGCGTTCTTGTCCCTTACGACCGACGAGAACGAACCTGACGGCGGCGAGAAGGAGGTGCTTGCATGAAAGGGACGATAGCCATTGCAAGAAAGGAGCTCCAGTCCTACTTCTACGCGCCGATGGCCTACATCGTGATCGCCGCTTTTCTTCTGATGAACGGCTTCATCTTCTCCGTCATAATGACGGCGCTGAGCCAGCCGGGGGCATCAATGGCTTCGCCGCTGGGCCTCTTTTTCGGAGGGAGCCTCTTCTTCTGGCTCTTCGTCATCGTGACCGTCCCGGCCATCACCATGAAGCTTGGAGCGGAGGAGAGAAAGACTGGGACGATGGAAACCCTCCTGACCGCGCCGGTGAGCGATTTCGGAGTCATCGCCGGAAAATACCTGGCGGCGATGGGGCTCTATCTGGCCTGCTGGGTTCCGACGCTTCTCTACGTATGGGTCCTCACCCGCTTCTCCCAGGTTGACTGGGGGCCGGTGGTTGGAGGTTACGTAGGCGTTCTGCTGCTCGGCGCTTTCTTCATCTCGATCGGCCTCTTTACCAGCCTCGCCGCGAGAAACCAGCTCGTGGCTGCTATAACGGCCTTCGCCATTCTCATCCTTCTTCTCTGCGTCTCCATCCTGGGTTTTCTTGTCACTGATCCCATGTGGAAAGGCGTCCTTGAGTACGTTGACCTCTGGTCCATCGTCCAGAATTTCAGCAAGGGGCTCCTGGATTCGCGCGCCGTCGTCTATCTTCTAAGCGGCACCGGCCTCTTTCTTGCCCTCTCCTACGAGGCCCTCGAGGCCGGGAGGTTCTCGCGATGAAAGCACGCGCCTTACGCACGGCTAACTGGGGCATCGTTCTGGCGGCGCTCCTCGCCCTGTTCGCGATCGTCAACTACCTGAGCTTCCGCCACTACAAGCGATGGGACTTGACCGCCTCCTCCTCCTACTCGATATCGCAGCAGACCAAGAAAGTGATTGAAGGCTTGAAGGAGCCGCTGGACGTGGTCGTCTTTCTGGCCCCCAACGACGAGCTGTTCGAGAAGGTGAAAAACCTCCTTTCGGCCTACGTTGAAGCTGGCAAGGGCAAGGTGCGCGTCGAGTACATTGACCCCGACAGGCAGAAGGCCAGAATGGAGGAGCTTGCCAAGCGGTACAGCGTCGGCGTCGCGAACGTCGTGGTCTTCTCCTCGGGAAGCCGGAGCAAGTACGTCGAGAAGGACCAGATGGTGGATTACGATTTCTCCGGCTATCAGTACGGCGGCCCGCCCAAGGTCAAGGACTTCAAGGCCGAGGAGGCTTTCACCAACGCCATCCTCGACGTCCTCAACCCCGTAAAGCCGGTGATCTATTTCACGGCCGGCCACGGGGAGAGGAGCGCGCAAGGCCAGCGCGGCCAGACCATTGACACCTTCAGGGAGCGCCTCGGCCACGAAGGCGCGGAGCTGAAGGAGTTGCAAACGCTGGGCAAGGACTCGGTCCCGGCCGGCGCGTCGCTCGTAGTCGTCGCCGGGCCTCAGTACCCATTCACGCCTCCCGAGGCGGCCATTCTTGACAAGTACCTTGCATCGGGCGGGCGGATGCTCGTTTTCGCCGACCCCTTGTTGAGCCAGGGCAAGTCCCCCTCCTTCGTTCCCTCCGGCCTTGAATCGCTGCTGGCGAAGTGGGGCGTAACGTTGGAGGACGCCATAGCCATTGACCCGGAGGCGGCCGTGCCGCTCTTGGGCGCGCAGACCTTCTATGCGGTGGACCTGTCCAACCATCCCGTGACCAAGGACCTGGCTGGAAACCAGCTCCCGATTCTCTTCGCGCTGGCAAGGCCCCTTGGCCTTGGAACACCTCAAGACGCCGCTTATAAGGCGGAGTATCTGGCCAGAAGCAGCGCGAAGGCGTGGGGCGAAAGGGACCTTACCCACCTGGACGCCGTCCAGAAAGACCCGAAGGACGTTCCGGGCCCGCTGACGCTGGCGGCTGCCGTTTCGTCGGACAAGAAAGACAAAGGAACGAGGCTGGTGGTGGTCGGCAATTCGGAGATAGTCGCCGACGGGCTGATCCAGTCCGGTCCCGGAAACCTGCTCTTTTGCTTGAACGCCGCCCACTGGCTGCTCAACCAGGAGGCGCGCCTGGCGATTCCGCCAAAGACGGCCATCGAGACACACCTGAGCTTGACCGGCTCGCAGGCCAATTTCATCTTCATCTCATTGACCTTCATTCTGCCGGCGCTCGTTGTGGCCTTGGGCCTGTACGTCTTTTTGAAGCGGAGGCGCTGATATGAAGCGCTCCACGTGGGTCTTGCTGGGAATCATCGCGGCGCTCGCTCTCTTCATTCTTCTTTTCGAGCGCAAGATGCCCTCATCGGGCGAGGTCAAGGAGCAATCGTCCAAGCTCTTCCCGGCGAAGTTCAAAGACGTGGCCTCGCTCTCGAGGACCGGCTTCCAGCCGGTTTCGCTCAAGAGCGGCGCCGAGGAAAGCTGGAACATCGTGGCGCCGGTCGCCGACAAGGCGGACCGCTACGGCGTGACCGGCTTCACCGACGAACTGGGAGGAGCAAGCGTCACCCGCTGGGTGGATGACGCCTCTCTTAAGGACCTCGGACTTGAGCCGCCTCGCGCCACCTGGACCATTGAAGCGAAGAGCGGCCGCGCGACCCTGGAGGTCGGCGCCGATGCCCCGCTGGACGCCGGGCTTTACGTCAGGGCCAACGGGAAGGTCGCGCTCGTCCCCAAGAGCCTTGAAGATACGCTGCTGCGGCCGGCCGGAGACTTCAGATCGAAAGAGCTTGTCGCCTCTCCGGAGCAGGACGTCACCAGCTTTTCGATGACCTCCGGGGGGCACGACCTTCTCGCCTTCAGCCGCGCCGACGGAGCTTGGCGGGTGACGGCGCCGTTCAAGGACGCTGGAGACGGGGCAAAGCTCCAGGGCATTCTCGACGACGCCTGCCTCTGTCCCATAGACCACGTGGTGGAGGATAACCCCGCTGATTTCTCCAAATACGGCCTTGCCCCGCCGGACAAGGTCATCAAGCTGGGGACGAAGCCCGGGGCGACCGTCACCGTGATGCTTGGCTCCACAGTTGCCGGCGGCGATCCGAAGAAGGCGCTGATATATGCCTACAGCTCGGACAGGCCTTCGGTTTTCGCGGTTTCATCCAATTCCATCAAGTCGCTCTTTCAAGACCCTCAAGAGCTTCGCTCGCTCGCGCTCTTCGCCCGCGACCCGTTCGACGCCGACAGGATCGAGGTCAAGGGCGCCTTCAACCTGGCCATCACCAAGGACGCCAAGGGGATGTGGTCGCTGGAAAAAACTGCGGGGGCGAAGCCCGACAACGGCCCCGCCCTCTTCACGGCGCTCTCGGACTTGAAGGGCACGAAGGCCTTCGCGGGGGGAGAGATGGAGGCTCTCAACCTTGGCCAGCCTTCTTTGACGATCACGGTCAAGGGCAAAGGATGGGAGGAGAGCGACGGGCTCTTTGAAGGGAAAGACGGCTCGTGTTACGCGCGGCCAAAGGGGCGAGACGTCGCTTTGGCGATCGCCAAGGACGACTGGAAGACGGCCCGGCTGGCGCTTCAAGCCGCGAGCGGAAAATGAAAATCCGCGCGCCCTTTCACGTGAAGGGGGCGGTGCCGGCCTGGCCATTCGTGGGCTTAGGCCTTCTCATACTCGGGGCGCTCGGCCTTTGCGTCAAGCTCCTGCCGGAACGGTGGATTCCCCCGTGCGGCTTCCACATCGCCACCGGCCACCCGTGCCCGTCGTGCGGCGTGACCCGCATGGGGTTCGCCATGCTCTCCGGCCACTTCGTGGAGGCCTTTCTGTTCCACCCCTTTTTCTTCATCGTTCTTTCCGCGCTCGCCGTCTGGTTCTCAGCAGGCCTTGTAATCAGGCTCTTTTGGAAAAGGGACCTCTTCTTCGACACCACCTCCAGAGAGGACAAGTGGCTCTGGCTCATCCTGCTGGCTGGTTTTCTCGCCAACTGGGCCTACCTCTGGCACGCGGGCATCTGACCCTCCCACGCGAGCAGGTTCACGAATGCGGCGCAAAGGACACGAAGGGGGCGAAGGGAAGCAAGTGAGAAGTTAGAAGTGAAGGATGCAAATCATTCGCAGCCGGCATCCGCACTCAACGCTCAGGACTGGGGACTGAGGACTGAGGACTGAGTAAAAGATGACAAGTACCTCCCCTCAGCACTCATATCTCAGCACTTTTCCTAGAGCCAGGACTGAGTCATGAGGACTGAGTGGCGAGTGCGTGGTACTTGCAATTTTTTACTCAGCACTCAGCACTCATCACTCGGCACTCAGAAAAGCCCCTGCTTCTTGTCGTCGGCCTCTTTCTTCGGCGCCTTCTTGAACGTGGCGCTTGGGGCGAAGCGGGGAAGCTCGGGGCGCTTGCCGTTAAGCAGTTCGGCGATGGTGAGAATCTGAAGCTTCGGCACGCCGCGCCGTCAGTCACAAGTGCTTCTCGATGATTTCCTTAACGAATGCGGGAGGATCCTTCTGAAGTTCCATTGTTCGCTTTCTCAAACGATCATAGGCGGCAACCTCTTTGCCTGCCCACATGATGTCCATGCGGCGAATCTGCTGCATTGCTATATGTTCATAATCTTCCGGATAAGCCCAGTAGCATTTGCTGCAAATCTCCGGCTTCTTCATTTCCTTCCAATTCACACAGTGTTCGCACGACCATGACTTGGCGCGGTTGGCCGAACCGCAGAGGAGCATATATGAGGCTGGATTATTCATTCTCTCTCCGGCGTCCCCAGCCACTTCAAATGGTATGCGATGGTCTATCTGGAGCAGTGTTTCACCAAACTCTTCTAGGTATATGGCGCAACGGCATCCATTCAGCCTTATGAGTTGCGCTTTCAACTTATTACCGAAAGCTGTTCTCCCGGTTAGTCTCGAGAACCGTGTCTTCCTTGGGTCGCCAAACCGGTAAGCGCCGATCTTGCGTCCGTCACTGCCAACTACCCGGAATGTTTCCAGCGGAATTCCTTGCTCCCGAACGTCGCGCGCTGCTCTTGGCGGATGATTGTAGCCATATCGCTCCTTCAATTCCTCGGTTGTGATTTGTCCATGCTTGAGGATATGATCAATGACGGTACGAGGACGCTTCGCCGTCACCGCCTTGCATCTCTTGAGGAATTCAGATGGCAGTTTCCTTGAGGTCATCGGTGGCCCTCCCTTAAGCACAGTTGTTCGCCGCGAGTATACCGGTACAAGACCGGGACATGGGACAGTTCATCGGCCAACTTGGGAGACAGATAGAGCGATTCGATAGTCACGTCATCCCTGCCAAGAAGCGTGGCTTGCGAAGAACGGCCCGCGTACAATTCAACCAGGGTCAAATTCAATTCATCCGGCAAGGACCTGCCGAACCTTTTGTTCCCTGTTCTGCCATCGTAGCTTACCAAATACCGAATGCCTCTGGTGTTCAGTGTATCGAGCACCTCCACGAACTCGCAGTACTGGACGCTCTGGAGATAGCGAGTGTCCCTGTTTCCACACACCCCTTGGTAGGGAGGGTCCATATAGACAAGATCAGCGGGAGTTGCATTCTTCAGCGCGTCTCGGTAGTTTACGGAAGATATCGCGGTCCTCTTCTTGAGGTAGTATGATACCCCGAGAACCTGCTTCCGCATCACCTCGGGCCGCATTCCCATGCGCCTATTGTCCGGGCTCTGATTGAACTCGCCTTGTGAGTTATATCTCACCGATCCCTTGACGCACCTCGCCAGAAGATAAAGAAAAAGGTCCGGGTGTCCCGTCTTGTTGAATTCCTCTCTTGTTCTGTCATAAAAAGACCGAGGTTCAACAAGTTGGCCCCGCCACAAATGCTCATACTCGACGGTAATTTTCTCGGGGGTTTCAATGATGGCATGCCAAAGGTCCATCAGCGGCTTATTCAGATCATTGATGGAGTAGCGCTTGCCAAGTCCGCTAGCAGCCGCCGCTATCGTGATGGCGGCGGAACCTGCGAAAGGCTCGTAGAGCGTGTCGAACTTCGGCGGGAAGTAACGGAGAATGTCTGCTGCCAAGTTTCGCTTGCTTCCTTGGTACGGTATGGGATGCGGAATACTGCTCATCACTTCTCCCCGAAGAGCACGTTGTACGTCGCGTTCGAGTTGAACGGCGGATCGAGATGCACAAGGTCCACGCTCTCGCCCGCCACCTGCTCCCGCAGAATCCCCAAGTTGTCCCCAAAGAAGAGCTTGTTTTTCCACGCCCCCTTTTCGTCCATCCCTATCTCCTACGGCCCATATTCTATACCAATGGCTCCGCCATGAGCTGTCAGGCATTGCTTTGCTTGGACACCGACCTGCTGATTATCCTGCTCAAGCCAAGCGCGCGACCGGTTTTTGTGACCAGCCACAAGATAGGCTTCAAGTACCAGTAGTGGGTGATGATGTACTTGTCGGTCAGCCAAGTTTGCCATGCGTCAGCTCTATCTTCCTTCTCCGCGTGGTCGCGTTGCTTAGTGATGTGGATATGGTGCCCTATCTCATGAAATAACACCGAGCCCACCAATAGGTCCATTAGGAATGGGATATGCTTGACAAGGCGAGGAAGCCCTCGAGCAATATTATCCACATAGAGCACAATCGTGGCGGCGTTGCTTCTCGTTGCCCGACAGTAGTAACCTCGACATGCGGCCAATTTCACTTTGCGTCGTCGCGCATTGGTGCTTCTTCGGCGATCGCTGCGGTTGAGGCCGGAACTATTCGTGAGCACAACAGAATGAAGCCCAACGAGATATTCCTCGGGAATGCCACCTAGTAACCTGCAAACTACCTTAGATGCGTTAATTGTGGGTGTCCATTCTTTGTAGGACTCGACAATTTCCGGCATGGCTCTCCCCTTAGTTAAGGCCAGAGCTGTACGCCAAGAGCCTATTATCGCCAATGCATGGCTTCGTCTCATCTAGAATCATTTCATAGCTTGTCATAGGCACTTTGCCGGTCTTTTCTTCGCGCAAGTTCACTCGCGTAGCGTTTGCCCAATTCTTCCGAATGTGCCTTCGCCCAATCTGTCAGCCGTGTGCTGCCAGTGGGGGAAGAGTCCGTGCAAAGCAGCCCCTGCATCAGCCCTTTTATCTCTTCCCTGGTAATCATCACATCGCCGACAATTCGGCCAATTACGGCACCTATGCCATACCCGATGCTTGGCGGAACAGACACAATGGGCCTGTGAACGCCTATAATCCTCGCGATTTCGCGAACCAAGTCGCGGTAGGTGAACGTCTCGGGGCCGATGGCGTCTATCGTATGGTCTGCCCGACTCTTTCCCTCTTGCACCGCCAAGGCCGCCAAGTCGTCAACATAGACGGGCTGCAATCTATAGTGCCCGTCGCCGAAGACGCCGAAAACAGGGAAGTGGCGTAGCGCCCACGCGATGTTGTTGACAAGAATATCCTCTTTCCCGAACAACACCGTCGGCCGAAGGATCGAGTAGGACAATCCCATATTCTTGAGTGCCGCTTCAAGCCGGGCCTTTCCACTGAAATATTCGAGATCTGACTCTATGGATGGGTTCGTGATGCTGACGTGAACGAGCCGTTCGACGCCCGCCTCTTTCGCCGCACGAAACAGGGTCAGCGTATTCTCCACCGCCTCGGAATGCTTGAAGCTCGTGTAATTGAAGCGAACCCAGTAGGTGTTGTAAAGAACGCGCGCGCCTCTCAGCGAGGCGACCAACAAAGGATAGTCGTTGAAGTGGAAGGGCGAAGCTTTCACAGTCGCCCCAAATGGATTGTGCCGTTCGGTGGAGTTCGTCAGCGTCTGAACGGTTACCCCTTCTTTGAGCAACCGCGCGGCAATGTACTTGCCTGAGTAGCCGAATGCGCCGGTTACGACGTGAATGTCATTTGAAGACATGGCAAACCCCCTTGAATGCCATCAACCGAGATTCCATATCTCTACTTCTTTTTCTCTTCTGTTGATGAGGCCTTTGCGTTTCTTGCCGCCGGAGTATATCCAGCGGCGAAGCTGGGCGGGGACTTGGGCGCGGTTGCTTTGGTTGGAGAACTTCAAAAGGGTGCTGTTGCGAAAAGCCGTTGCGCCACGCGATGGTTCCGCGACCTTCTCACTCTCTAACTTTCTTACTCTCTCACCATCTTCGCCGAGCTTCCGCCGTCCCTGTGCGCTCATTGTCATTGGCATCACTGCCCCCTGCGCGGATTATAGCGCAAGAGCGAAGAGCCGGGCGGGGGTTGGAAGCCCCCGCCCGCGTTTTGCTTCTATACTTGCGCGTGCCTTGCATCTTTCACTACTCACGACTCACTTCACGCGCCTTCCGTCTCACGTCTAACCTCTAACCTCTAACCTCTAACCTCTGACAATCCTTTCTTCGTGCCCTTGGTGTCCTCCGTGGTGAGACATATTTCTTTCGGCCTTCGGCCGGAGCGGCGTCTGGAGAGGCCTGCCACTGCCGCGCTCGTAGTGTTTCATCGCCTCCGGCCACTTGTGGCTTGGGCGGCTTTATGGTGAAATAGTGGCCTGGAGAAGATGATGGGGCTGCCAGGCTGGCCGGGCAAAAAGATTCTCGTCGTTGGCGATTTGATTCTCGACCACTTCGTTCGCGGATCGGTGAAAAGAATTTCGCCGGAAGCGCCGGTGCCGGTCGTCGAAGTCGAGGACGAGCACTTCATCCTGGGCGGCGCGGCCAACGTGGCGAGCAACATCAAGGCGCTCGGCGGCATTCCCTTTCTTGTCGGGGCGATCGGGGACGACCGTTCCGGGAGCGATTTCATCCAGCTCATGCAGTACTCGGGGCTCTCTTCCAGCGGCGTCATCCAGGTTCACGGGCGCCCGACATCCTTGAAAACCCGCGTCATCGCGAACCATCAGCAAGTGGTCAGGGTGGACCGCGAAGTAAGCGAGCGACTAAAACTGGACGCGGCGAAAGCCGTCAAGTCGGCCATCTCCCGGTACATCGGGGATTGCGACGCGGTGGTTGTTTCGGACTACGCGAAGGGGCTTTTCTCGCCGTCTCTTCTGGCCTGGATAGGAGAGGCGAGCCGTAAAGCTCGCGTCCCTTACGTCGTTGACCCGAAGCCCGTCCATTTTCCATATCCCGGCGCGACGGTCGTCACGCCCAACCGTTCCGAGGCGCAGGGCTTTTTCGGGAGGGAGTTCAGGACGGAGGATGCCGGCGAAGCCGGGCGCAGGCTCATCGAGAAGGCCGGATGGGAAGCGCTCCTCATAACGCTTGGCTCGGAAGGCATGGTGCTTTGCCGCAAAAAGGGCCGCCCGGTTCACATTCCGGCGCGGGTGCGCGAGGTTTTCGACGTGACCGGTGCCGGAGACACCGTCGTGGCGGTCATGGCTCTCGGGCTCTCGGCTGGGCTATCCATGGAAGCCGCCGCGAGGACCGCCAACGCGGCCGCCGGGGTGGTCGTGGGCAAGGCGGGCACGGCCGTCTGCACGCCTCGCGAGCTGGAAGCGGCCCTGCGCGCCGAGCAATGAACCAAACCGCCGTGGATCCGGCGGCCAGGCCGGGCAAGGCCGTCGCCAGCATGTTCTCGGCGATAGCCCCGACTTACGACCTGCTCAACCATCTGCTCTCTCTCAACATTGACAAGCTCTGGAGGCGCGCGGCGGCCAAGGCGCTTGCTCCGATGGGCGGCGAGGCTTGTTTGGACCTCTGCACCGGCACCGGGGACCTGGCTTTCGCCGTAATGAAAGCTTGCCCCGGTTGCGCCGTCACGGGAGCCGACTTCAGCCCGGAGATGATGCGAAGGGCGGGGCGCAAGGCCGAAGCGAGGGGAATCCGCCTTCCGCTGGTTCGGGCCGATGCCATGGCCCTGCCGTTTCGCGACGGGGCCTTTGGCGCCCTGACGGTAGCGTTCGGAATCAGGAACTTCGAGGATTTGGAAAAGGGGCTACATGAAATGGCCCGCGTCCTATCGCCTTCTGGCCGGGCCGTCATTCTTGAATTTTCGCCCCCGCGGCGCTCCATTTTGGGCGCCGCCTACCGCTTGTACTTCACCGGGCTCCTGCCCCTGGTCGGGAAGATCGTTTCACGAGACGCCCACGCGTACGGGTATCTCCCATCCACCGTCAAGAGCTTTTTATCGCCCGAGGAGTTGACCGATAGGCTGTTGGCAGCCGGCTTCTCGCGGATTACTCACAAGCCGCTGACCTTCGGCATCGCCGTGCTGACCGTGGCACGGAAAAATCATACGGCCAACAGCTCGCCGAATTCGGGGATGTCCCTCTTAAGCTCCCCGTAAACTCCTTGATAGAGCGTGTACATCGCGCTCGGGCAGCCGTGGCAGGCGCCGACCAAACGTACTTTCATGTTCGGTTCGGCGATTTCGACGATCTCTATGTCGCCTCCGTCCATCTGAAGAGCGGGCCGGATGCGCTCTATCACTTCTCTTACCCGAACCTCGAAGCTGCTCCCCGATGGATGCGCCATGCGACTCCTCCTCGCGTGAGATATATTAAACCACGCCAAGAATCTTTGCCAATAAGCGGTCTTTGAACCGGGCGGGCTTGGGCAAATGGCCCAGAGAAATCCGAGCGGAGCCTTACGGCCTGTCCATCGGGATGCCGCGGGCGATCAGCTCTCCGCGGGCATGGACGGCGTCCCTGTACACTTTTCTCGGCATGGGTCCGCCCTCGTTCAGCCTCTTGCGGGCGGCGGTCTCTCCCATGTTGTAGGCGGCCAGGGCGGCCTGTCGGGAGCCGAACATTTTTTCGAGGTAGTGGAGATAGGCGGTCCCCAGCGTTATGTTGATGCCCGGATCCCAAAATAGCCTCTCCGGAGGAACGACCCACCCGTTGAGCTGACAGATCGCCCTGGCCGTGGATGGTTTTACCTGCATAAGTCCGACTGAGCCATCGTGTGAGTGAGCGTCAATCCTGAAGCCGCTCTCCACCTCGATTATCCCGAGGACAAACTCGGGTTGGTAGCCGTAGAGGCGCGAGCTGGCCGCGACGGCCTCGGCGGCCCTCCACATCTCATCGTTTCTCCACGATTGTCCCCTGCTCTCAAGCCTTGCCTGCAAAAGGGCGAAGGCCCTGGCTTCGGCGCTTAAATCCGGCACGGTGGCGGGTACGGTGTTCGCCAAGGTGAAGCCTGCTCCTACCGCGGCAAGACCAATCAGGGCAAAAGCGCGTCTTCGGGCGATTTGGCGTCTTCTTCTTGGGCTCATCGTGATTATATTATACGGAAAAGGGAGGGGCTTGTCAAGCTGTTGTACCTAGTTGCGCCAAAGTTACCACTGGTAGTGGGTTTGATGCTGGCAGCGGGGCGCTGTAGGCCGACAGTCTTAATCTGCGGCCTACAGCGCTCGCTTGATTTACCGCCTGGCGGCTACTTGGCCTCTATCTTCTCCGGCATGTAGGCGAGGAACGGTTCGGCCGCCAAAGGTTCCATCGCCTTCAACTGGCGCAACGGCCCCCTTATGGCTGTCGGCAGATCCTCCATGGCCATCTGCTCTCTGGCATCCTTGAGGCCGCCCTTGAAAAAAGCCTCCATGAGCGTCAGGGCGCGCGGATAGACTTCCAGCCTTACCTTTTCGCTTCCGCCGATCCTGGCCTTCGATTTTGCCAAGGCAATCGCTTCGCTCAGCCCGCCAAGCTGGTCAACGAGGCCCAGCTTCAGCGCCTCCTCGCCGCTCCAGATTCGCCCCTGGCCTATGCGGTCAATCTCGTCGTAGCTCTTGTGGCGCCCCTGGGCCGCCTTGGTGACAAAATCCTTATAGAACTCCTGCATCATGGAGACGACCAGCTTCTCTTGATCGGGGGAGAAGGGGACGTAGGAGGAGAATAGGTCGGCGTTCTGCCCTCGCTTCATCGGGACGTAGTTGACGCCGGTCCAATCCCAGAGCTTCTTGGTCACGAACTTGCCCGTAAGCACTCCTATGGAGCCGGTTATCGTGCCCGGCTCGGCCACGATGCCGTCGGCGCCCATGGAGATGAAGTAGCCGCCGGAGGCAGCCGTGCTCGACATCGAGACGACGACCGGTTTCTTCTGCCTTACCAGCTCCACCTCGCGCCATATCACGTCGGAGGCGAGGCCCGATCCGCCAGGGCTGTCAACGCGGAGCACGACCGCCTTCACTTTATCGTTGTCCGCGGCTTTCTGGAGCCAGCCGACCACGGTGTCGGAACCGAGGTTGCCGTTTGAGCCATCACCCTCCCCCGACATTATGTCGCCGCTTGCTATGACGACCGCTATTGACTTGGAGGCGCCGGACTCGAAGTCGAACCGGCGGTCCTTGGCGTAGTCGCTCAACTCGATCTGGTTCCAGCCGTCCTTGTTGGAATTGGCCTTCTCCAGGGCCGCTTCGAGCTGGTCCCGGTACCAAAGGCCGTCAACCAGCCCGCGGGCGAGGATGTCTTTTCCGAAGATCATCCCGGTGTCTATATCGGCTTTGACCTGCTCCTCGGTGAGGTGGCGCCCGGAGGCTATGCCGCCTACCAGTTGGCCGTAAAGGCTGTCGAGGATGGAGTTCATGGCCGTCTTCTGGGCCTCCGACATGTCCTTGCGCATGAACATGTCGCTGTAGGATTTGTAGTCGCCTATATGGTAAAACTGCGGCTCCACCATTATCTTGTCCAGGCCGCCGCGGTAGAAAGGCAACTCCGAGTAGAGCCCGGTTATCATCAGGTCGGCCGTCGGCGGGGCGTAGACCTTGTCGGCGGCGCTGGCCAGGTAATAGCCTCCGTTGCCGGCGGATTCGAAATAGGCGTAAACGGGCTTGCCGCTCTTCTTGAAAGCCTCAATGTCGGAGCGCATCTGCTGAATCTTGGCGAAGCCGGCCGAAAAGCCGCCGACGTCTATCAGAAGGCTCTTGATTCTGTCGTCCTTTGCCGCTCTTTGTATCGCCGTGTGTATCTCAAGAAGCTGGTAAACCTTCGCGCCGAACAGCTGGGTCGCGATCGGGTTAGGCGGCGCCTCCCGCACCTGCCTGTCCAGCTTCCAAACCAGCGTCG
>DAHXMK010000268.1 GCA_027365515.1 Candidatus Aminicenantota bacterium | reverse complement strand
GAGCATGACGGAGCCGATCAGGTCCATCGTGTCGGGGATGATTATCGCCTCGAACCTGTTCGCTCCGGACATTATGACGTAGTCGGCGTTTTCCATGTCGAATGCCGGCACCGTCCCGAAGGTGGCCGAGTATGCCAGGTTCACGGAGGCGAGGCAGAGCGTAGGATGGCGGACGATGTTGGGGGAGCCGAAGGCCAGGCCGAGGTTCTTGAAGAACACCTCCTGGAAGCCTTCGGTGGACGACCAGACGGTGCCCTGGGGCCCGTACTTGGACTTGATCTCCGCGAGCTTCTTCGCGGCGTAGTCCCATGCTTCGTCCCACGAGGCGGCGCGCCATTTCCCTTCGCCCCTGGCGCCGACTCTAATGAGCGGCTGTTTGATGCGGTCGGGGTCGTAAACCTGCTTGACCGCGGCGTTGCCACGGGCGCACAGCATCCCGCGGGAGCGCGGGCTTTCGGGGTTCGGGTTCAGCTTGTGAACCATGCCGCCCTCGACGGCCGCCAGCACGGAGCATTTGTTAGGGCACACCTCGCAGGTGGTGGGCACGAGGAGTTCCTCTGCTGGTTTCGCGCCTTTGCCCTTTTGGAAGTATTTCAAGCACCCGACCTGGGTCGCCAGGGCGGTCGCGGCGGCACCGGCGGCTGTGACCTGAATGAAGGTTCGCCTGTCCATCGTATGGTCACCCATTTGCGCTCCTTGGGGAAAAAAGGTTAATGCCGGAGGCCCGCCATCGGGCCTCCGGCACTTGTCGCGAACCGGTTAGAACTTTGCTTCCAGCATCATGTAGGCGTTCTTGACGGTCTTGGGGAACGGATAGAAATTGTAAGTGTTGTTGTTCAGGTTGAAGTAGCTCAGGTCGCCGGGGGCGATCTGCCAGCCGCTGAACGCGGTGGAGTAGCTGTAATGGGTGTATCCGAACTTCAGCGCCACGTTCTTGGCGAAGTTCCAGTGTAGGTATCCTTCCCATACGTCACCCCGCGCGGCTAGTTTATCACTAGGTTCGCCGGCGGAGGGAGTATAGGTGAACCAGCGGCTTGAACCGTGGTTGAATTCGAGGCCCAACGTTACGAGCGTGTTCGGGCGCCATTGAACGCCGGCCCAGTAAGCGGAGCCGGTCTTGCTGTGCTCCGGATCGCCAAGCAGGCCGCCGAAGCCATACTGGCTGACCTTGCCGTTGGGGTGGCTCTTGATGTATCCGGCCGACAGGAAGTAAGTGAAGTTGTCGCCGATATCGTGCCTCCAGGTGAGGCCCCACTGGTCCATGTCGCCGAGGTTGTTGGTGGCCGTCACGTACTGCGGGCTCGACTGGGCGTAAGGGCCGGGAATCGGGAAGTTGATGAGCGTGCCGTACGGAATGTCCGTCATGTTGTTGAAGCGGTTGTAGCCGAGGATGAATCGGGCGTTGTTCACCGTGTTGCCCGCCATCCACATGAGGGGCATGTCGTAGATCCACCCTATGACGGTGCTGTCGCGCATCGCGTTGATGCGGCCCATGCCGAAGGGTGTCATGGTGTAGTTCTCGGCTACCTGGCCGCCGCCGCCGAATCCCGCCTCGTAGCCGACGCCGGCGCAGATGCCGATCGAGGTGCCTTCCGGCATGCCGATAGCGCCGAGGTCGTATTCAACGTGGACGCCGTCCACTTCGGCGTTGACCATGATCGCCTGGGGCGTGCCCTGGCGCTCGGTTTCCTCGCGCACTTCCATGGGAGGACCGTCGCTCGTGTTCATGCGGCCGATGGCGAGGCTGATGTGGGAAGTGGGGAACTTATAGAGGAATAGGGCGCGCTCGACGTGGAGAATGTCGCTGGAAGGAACGCGCGTGGAGCTGAAGTCGTTCTGGACGGTGTTGGGCATTCCGTTGAAGACTGGAACGTCCGCGCCGCCGTAAAGCTTGTACATGGAGAGGCGGCCCATGAACTTCATGTTGTCGTTGATCTGCGCGCTCATCTTGAGGCGGAGCCTCAATGACCACTGCATCGCGTTGGTCCAGTCCTGAGCGTTGACTGGCTGGTAGATCGGGCCCATCGGGCCGAATCCGGCGAACTGGTTGTAAGGGTTGATGTGCCAGTTCTGGTAGTCGTAGCGGACGCGCATGTCGCCGCCCCAGGCGATGTTGTCCTTGGATTCCTTGGACTCCACCTTCGCCACGCGGGCGTCGAGGTCCTGGTACTGCTGCGCCGGGGCCGCCTGCTGCTGCTCCGCCACTTTCTGCTCGAGCGCCTGAAGCTGCTGCTTCAAAGCCTCGATCTGCTTCATCAAGTCCTCGTTGCTCTGGGCGAACAGCCCCAGGGGCAACATGAGAACGGCCAATAGAACACCAAGCTTCTTCACTCTCTCCTCCTATGCGCCTTAGCGCGCTCCATTGAATTAGTCAAGCTCATCTTGCCATCCAGGTCAGCCGCCGCACGTTTCGGGCTGAGGCGAATCGGAAGCATGGGCAACGAGGAAGGCCTCGACGTCCTGAATCTGCTCCGGCGTGAGGTACTTTGTAAGTTGCTCCTTGCCGTGGTCGTGCTTTCCGGCGCTGAAATACTGCTTCCACTGCGCCTGGGTCTTGGTGAGCGGCGTCACCAGCTTGCCGCTCTTGCCCTCGGTGTGGCAAGTCTTGCAGTTCTTCTTGAAGAAGTACTTGCCTTTTGTCTCGCTGGCGGCAGCCATGGTGGCCAGGACGAAAGCGCCCAATCCAGCCGCTACGAACGTCACCTTCACCAACTTTGAAAATTTCATCTAAACCTCCTTTGGCCTAAAGGCCAGTCCAAGTTAAAGCGACAACGCGAACCGAGGCCGTATTTGCCTCGCCGGGATTATAGATGCGCTCCCTGCCGGGAGGGAACATTGGCTTTTGCCTGTTGGCGGCGAGTGGCTATTTTTCCCTGTTCCAAAGCGCATATAGGTTATATGGCCACGCGCAAAGAGATGTCTGGAATATCCTGTTACCTTTTCAGATAAAGTGCATCAGCCCGGTATCTATGATTCCAGGCGGCGAAGGACGCGCTCTCCCAAAGCGACGACGAGCTTTCTCGGAAATAGCCGCTCGGAGACGACCTGCACCTTGTTCAGCGCGCCAGAAATGACCACCGGCTTCCTGCCGAGCGCCTTGAGGGCATCGCGAGCTACGCCGCCAGGGTCCGCTCCGGCGTGGGAGGCCCCGCCGGCGCTGCCCTGGAATTCCGTGGCCGTCACGCCTGGACAGAGGGCCAGGACGTCCACGCCGCTCCCTTTCAACTCCTGGGCCATGGCTTCGGCCAGAAGGAGATCGAACCCTTTCGTCGCACCGTACAAACTCATGTGGGCGGTTCCCTGGAACGATGCGGTGGAAGCCACTATCACCATGCCGCCACGCCCCCTCTCGACGAACCTCTTGGCGAAGTAGTGGGCGAGGAGAGCGACGGTCGTGCAGTTCAGGCGGATCATCGTCGGGTAGCGCCGCGGGTCCTGCTTGGTCACCAGCCCGTAATAGCCCATACCGGCGTTATTGATGAGAAGGCCCGCGTCAACTGTGGAGGTGGCCTCGTTGAGCTCGGACGCCGACTCCTCCTTTGAAAGATCAATTGAAATCGGCCGGCACTCGATGGCATTCTCTCTTGAAAGCTCGTCCGCGAGCTTCTGAAGCCTTTCCATTCTTCTTGCCGCGAGGACGAGGTTGAATTTCCGGGCGGCCAGCTGGCGGGCGAACTGTGCCCCGATCCCCGCTGAAGCCCCGGTCACGACCGCCCACGGCCCGTATTTTTCTCTCAGATTCACATATTCCTCCCGGCCATCAGCCTTTCATTTCTCTCTGCGCCTAATATAGGCCCTGTTTGATTCATAATCAAGAAAAACAAGGTACTGGTCGAGGATGTTTCGGCCGATTATTCCCGCGCATGGAACGCCGTACGGCATCGGCAGCGGGGATATCCTTACCATCGCAAGAATGGTACAACGGTCCCCCAGGCAGAGCCGTATATGTCTTGCCACCATTGGCTCGAAATCCCCTGATGCCCCCGTGCTTCTGCTCAAGCCGCGCATGTCAAGAGAATCGGGCCGGCTGTATAGCCCCGGGACGACTTCGGGAACGAGAAACGTGGAGAAAGTGCCCGTGTCCAACAGACAAAAAACTCGCGGAAGCCCCTGAACCGATCCTATAACAAATGGACAGCCCTTGAACCACGCGGTCCGGAGTTCGGAGCCGCCCTCGCCGGCCGCTTGTCGCGGGTCCGTTCCGCTGGCCATGATCTTCAGCGAGGGGCCGCTGGGGTCATAAAGCAGCGCCTTATGCCTGAAGAGGGAAATGGGGATTATGGCCGAAAAGTCCCCCCAGACGCCGGTTTTGCTACTTGAGACAATGGCCGGGACCTGGCGGAAAATGACCGGGCCGGCTTGCAGGCTTTCCAGCAGCACCCAGGAGCTTTCCAGTATTCCGGCGTTTCCAAGGCCCCTGTACTTCACTACGGAAAGAGGCTTCAAAGCGAGTTTCGTAGCAAGGCCCGGGCTGAGAAAAACGACGGGGCTTCCGGAGTCGAGCATCGCCTTTTCGGGGAGCGAGCCGTTGAAGCTCACGTTGGTCGTTAAAACCGGCGACGAGAAAGAGGAGGTGGTAGTGCTCCCGCCCATCGTCACGTTTAACTCCATGGAGTTTCCAGGGCGTGGACTTGACGTCCTCTCCAGAGGAATCACGACTTCGCCGTCCGCGGGCCAGACGGCTTCGAAAAGTGGTCGGCCGCCGCCGGCCTTGTAAAGCGGCATAAGCGCTTCGTAGGTAGTGGCGTTTTGCGGGTCAATGGCGATGAGCTTTTCCAGCATAGGGAGGCCGCCGGAAGCCTTCGGGACCAAGTCGAGCTTCAATCTCATCAACTCCGCGCCGCCCGAGGGAGACTTGCCGATGCCTTCGTCTATCAGCTTCGCCGCTTCGTCCTCGCGTCCCAGCGCGAGGAGCACCTTCACGCTCATTGAGTAGGCCCGCTCCGCAACGGATGGATTGTCGAAGAGAGATTTCCATGTTCTGAGAGCTGCTTCTTGATCTCCGTCGCAGGATTGGGCTTCGCCCAGTTCGAGTTTGAAATCGGGCCGTTCGGGATGTGCGGCGGCAAGCGTGGCGAGTGCGAGGACTGCTTCGTCATTGCGAAAAAGCCCCATAAGACAGAGTGCCCGCCCGAATGCAAGGTCGGCGCTTCCTGGAAATCGAAGAAGCCACTCTTCCGCTATCTTGAGCCCATCGGCGTACCTGCTGCAGTTGAGTTTCTGTTGAAGGAGCATGGAGGCCGTTCCAATGGTCTGGCCTTTCGGAACGGCGTCTGACGGGGGGGCCTCGGGCCGCGCGGCCGCTTGCGCCCACGCTGCGATGAGTGCCAGGGCAAGCAACGCTGAACGCGGCGTCAAGCCAGTGGCCATCTCCACCTCTCCTTCAATAATAACCTACGGCGGCCCGAAGTGGAAGTTGCGCGGTGATTCGCCGCCGGGTATAATGGGTCAAGCCCGGGGAAAGGGGCCAGGAGGAATTGAATGCAGCAACTGAAGAATAAGATTGTCCTCGTAACCGGCGCGAGCGCAGGCATCGGGGAAGCGTGCGTGCGTGCCTTCGCTTCCGTGGGCGCCCGCGTCATAGCGGCGGCCAGGAGGATGGAGAGGCTCGAGGCACTTGCCCGCGACGTCCGCCAGTCGGGCGGCGAAATTCTTTCTCTCGGCATGGACGTGCGCGACCGCCAGGCAGTCGAAAGGACGCTAGGCCGGTTGCCGGAGGAGTGGTCCTCCGTGGAAGTCCTCGTCAACAACGCGGGCCTCGGAAGGGGACTCGAAAAGCTCCACGAAGGGGACCCGGCCGAGTGGGACGAAATGCTGGACACGAACGTCAAGGGGCTTCTTTATGTAACAAGGACCATTGTGCCTGGCATGATTTCACGCGGCCATGGGCACGTGATTAACATCGGTTCGGTGGCCGGGCGGGAGCTTTATCCAGGCGGCAACGTCTATTGCGCCAGCAAGTTTGCCGTGAAGGCTCTCACGCGGGGCTTGAAAATGGACCTGCTCGGAACACCGGTCAGGGTGACGACGATAGACCCGGGCATCGTGGAAACCGGCTTTTCCGTAGTCAGGTTCAGGGGAGACAAGGCGAGGGCTGCCAAGGTCTATGAGGACATCGAGGCTCTGAAGCCCACGGACATCGCCGATGCGGTGGTGTGGTCCGCCACCAGGCCGGAGAGGGTTGACGTGACCGAGATGGTAATCATGCCCGTCGCCCAGTCAAGCGCCATGCTCAACCACCGCGGCCCGTGGCTTCAACAGAACAAGAAATAGCAACCGCGATAAAGCGCTCTATAGCGCCAAAGAGCAGAGGCTATCGCCATTATCCTATTGCTTCGCGGCGGTGAACAAAGTGCCACGCGCCTAATTCGGTGGCGTAGTTTGCGCCGTCGGCGGCACGATTGAAACGGCGAAGAGCAGAAGTGCTCCCATCCTCGCGTTCATGGAAAAGCTGCCTAATGGTCATACCCCTTGAAAGCGCAAATTCCTCCTTGATAGTCGAAGTAAATATTGAAAAGGTCCAGAATGTCCCTTCCGACGATGACGCTGTAAGAGAGGCCGTTGCCTGAACCGAGCTTAGTGACCTGGACCGTTCCCATCGTGAACTTCGCCGGCCCCATGTATATCGCCGTGTCGTTCGCAACTCCCGTCAGGAAGCTCCCCGACATGCCCGTGAAGGTTCGAGACCCGTATTTGACGTTGATCTTTACTCCGAAGATTTTGGCTTTTTCAGCGTCAACCATGGTCCTGTCGGCGCCGGTGTCCAACATGCCGAAGACGTTAGGGGTCTCGTTGACCTTAACGAAGAAATAGGGCCGGTTGAAAACCCATAGGGTTGGAATCTTGAGAGGGTTCTCTCCCAATGCCGACTCAGCGGGCGTCTTTGGGGGATACAGAGTCAGCTTGCCGTGCCTCCTGTCGTACAATATCCCGTAGTCTCGCAGGGCGGCCATTGGGATTATGCCGGCGGTCGTCTTCCAAAAGTCGGTTTGTTTATCAATGACGATGGCGGGGACATTCTTCAGCGTCAACGGGCCAACGGAGAGCGTCTTGAGCACGACCCAGTTCGATGGCCGTGTTCCTCGTACTCCGAGGCCTATGTACTGCGCCGTAGCTACGGGTTCCAAGTTGTTGGACTTTGCTATGGCCGGGCTGACCATGAAAACCGTCGAACCGGAATCCAGAACCATCCACTCCTTGCCGCCGCCATTTATGGAGACGGGGGCGACCACGCTGGTGCTCGTGTCAATGCTAAAAGTGTTGGTCATGCTGTTGTATCCGCCCATGCCAAGCGCGGCGAACTCCTGCGACTCGGAGCGTTCCTTCAGCGGGATCGTCGCCGGCAGGGAGGCCGAGAGTGACGAATCCATCAGTTTGCCGTCGCCGATGGAAGCGTAGAGCTTGCGCAGGTTCTGATAGTCGTCCTTGGAGTCAGGGTCCGAAGCGATGAGCTTGTCAATTAACTTGAGGCATCCGGGACCCGTGCGATCGAGGTCCAGCGCTTCGTTCAATAGGATGGGCGCGGGCTTTTCCTGCTTTGCCACCGCGTCCAAGACGAGCCGCCTGGCATCGTCCTCCCGGCCCATGGCGCGAAGGGCGCGAGAGGCTCTCGCCATCGCCAAGCCGCCCCAGTCTGGGTCGGGGAACAGGGGAGTCCACGCCTGAATGGCCTGCTGGGCTTGGCCGAGGTTCCAGGAACATTCTCCCGCCTGATACCTGAACTCCTGCCAGTCGGGATGAGAGAACATGGTCTGCATGGCGAAGGAGCGCGCCTCGATGAACCTGCCCAAGCCGGCGAGAGCTTCGACTTTCGCGTAGAGCAAATCCCTTGACTGCGGCGCGGTCTTCAGCTCCGATTCCAAAAGAGGCAGCGCTTCGGCGTAACTGCCCTTGTCAACCAGGGCCACGCCCGGGCTTTTCTTGGGTTCCGCTTTGCTTGGAGCCGATGAAGGCGGGGAAGATTGCGCGCCTCCGGCGGGTTTGGGCTCAACCTGCCCAAGCATCATCAGCCAAACAGCGGATACAAAGACTGTAATTATGGTAATCCTTAGCCCTCTCATTTCGCCTCTCCTCGTGAAGGTCGGCCCCGCCCGACATAGCGAAAGCCAATTAATTTTAGCAAAAATGGCTCAAAATTAAATGGCCGGCATGATATCATCATTGCCATCGGCGGCGCGCGCCGCGCAGGGAGGCTAGAGGTTGAAGACGAAAGTGGGAATCATCTTCGGGGGCAAGAGCGGCGAGCACGAGGTCTCCATCCAATCCGCCAAGAGCATCTACGAGGCGCTGGATAGAGACAAGTACGAGCCCATCCTCCTAGGCGTTGATAAGCAGGGCGTGTGGCGCCTTGGGCGGGACGCCTCTTTCATTCTTAACGCGTCGAATCCCAAGCTCATCGCGCTGAACGCGGCGGCCCCAGCCGTCGTGCCGGTCGAAAGCCCCGGCGAAGCGCTGGCGTTGAGAGACCCGGCGAGCGGTTCGGTCGCGGAGATCGTTGACGTTTTCTTCCCGATAATGCACGGGACATTCGGCGAGGACGGCTCGCTGCAAGGGCTATTGAAGATGGTTGACGCGCCCTTCGTCGGCGCATCCGTTCTCGGATCGGCGGTCGGCATGGACAAAGAGGTGATGAAGCGCCTCCTGAGAGACGCGGGAATCCCTACGCCGCGCTTCGCTTGCGTGCGCTCGGTACGCTCGCGGCTCGAAGCGGCTGTCGAAGGTCTTGGCCTGCCTCTCTTCGTCAAGCCGTGCAACCTGGGTTCCTCCGTAGGCATTAGCAAGGTCAAACGGATGCAGGAGCTTCATCCCGCAGTAGAACGCGCCTTGCGCTTTGACCGAAAAGTGATCATCGAGGAGGCGATTCAAGGCCGCGAGATAGAAGTGGCCGTGCTTGGCAACGATGACCCGAAGGCTTCGGTATGCGGCGAAATAATCCCGCAGCACGAGTTCTACAGCTACGAGGCGAAGTACATTGACGAAAACGGCGCGATGCTGAGAATCCCCGCCGATCTACCCGCTTGGATCTCCGACCAAGTCCGGGACCTCGCCGTCAAGGTTTTCAAGACGCTTGAATGCGAAGGCATGGGGCGCGTGGACTTCTTTGTGAAGCCGGACGGCACAGCGATGGTCAATGAGATCAACACGCTCCCAGGCTTTACGAAAATTTCAATGTATCCCAAGCTCTGGGAAGCCACCGGATTGCCCTACCCGGAACTGCTTGACCGCCTCATTCAACTTGCTCTTGAGCGGCACGGGAAAGAGAGGGCACTGGAACGCGGAGCCGAGTTCTAAGCTGGATCAATTTGCATGGAAAAAGTCGGAGTGAAAGGTTCGGCGGCAAATAGAACTGACCGAAGGTTTCTTACGTTTCTGGTCATCATCATAGCCGCGTTGTCTATTGTTTCCAGAGCCGACGATGATCCAGATACCAGCGAAGCTGCCCTTCTTAACGCGGTCAGTAACGGTGACCTTGCCAAAGTGCAGAGCTTCCTCGCCAACGGAGTAAACGCCGACGCTCCTTCTGCCGTCGGGACCACCGGGTGGGGGGACTTCTACAGGAGACTTCCCGATCCCGGACCTTTGCAGATAGCCGCATCCATAGGTCGCGCGGATATTCTGAAGGTCCTCCTCGCAGCCGGCGCGAACCCGAGAGCCAAAGGCCTTGACAAGCCTAATTTCATACGGCGGCGCACCGACTTGGCAATGAAGTGGGGCGGCTACGATTGGTTCTTGGCGCCATCACCAACGAATGAGAAGCGTCATGCTGAGGGAGTGATCTGCGGCAACCCGCTTGGCGAAGCGGCTTTGAAGGGCGCGCTGGATTGCGTGAAGTGCCTGATCGAAGAAGCCGGCCTTTCGCCGGACGACAAGGAACTGCAGACAAGCGGAGAGGAGCAGGGCTGGACTCCGCTGATGTACGCTGCGCTTGGCGGCAAAGCGGAGGTAGCGTCCTACCTCCTATCGAAAGGAGCCTCCGTCAATGACGTCGAGCCGGAAGATGGTTACACGGCTCTCCATTTCGCCGCCGAACAGGGCAACGTGGATGTTTTGAAAGTCCTTCTGGCCGCCAAAGCCGACGTCTTGGCCAAGACCAAGACAGGCGAGACTCCACTTCACCTCGCCGCTGGCCGCAGCGTGGACGCGTGTGCAGCGCTTATTGCGGCTGGCGCTTCCGTGAATGAGCAGGACGATTCAAAGTGGACGCCGTTACACGTCGCGGCTCTTAACGGCAACGATGCCGCCTGCGAGTTGTTGCTGGCCAACAAAGCGAAAACCGATGCCAGGGACATGCATGGCCGCACGCCCCTCCATTTGGCGGCTGCCGCTGGAATAGAGAAAGTCTGCCTCACCTTGATTGCGGCGGGGGGAGATCCCAACGCCAGGACGAAGTTTCTGGAGACACCCCTGCACCTTGCCGCGGCTTCCGGGAGCGTCAATAGCTTGATACTGTTATACGAAGCGGGAGCCGACGTCAACGCGAAGAATGCAATTGGCTATACTCCGCTGCATTACGCCGCATGGCTCGACAGAAGGCAGTCGGCGGCGCTTCTTATCCTGCGCGGCGCTAGCCTCGGCGCGGCCGGCTCCGACGGATTCACGCCGCTCCATCTCGCGGTGGCCGAAGGCGCGGACGCGGTCGTTCCGCTCCTGCTCATCATGGGGGCCGACCCCAACGCTCCCGATGCCGATGGTTGGACAGCTCTTCATTACGCGGCCGGAACGGCATACGGAAACCGTGAGTACGGTTTCGAACTCCCGCCAGAAGATGTTTTGAAAGAAATGGGGCCTTTTGGCCAATTCCTCGTCAAGAAGGACAAGGAGGGGAGGGAAAAGAAACCCATGCTGCCAATCTTCAGATTGCTGGAGTTTGGCGCCGATCCGAACGCCAAGACGAATGGCGGTCAGACCCCTTTGCACATTTCAGCCGGCGTTCTTGGCCCTAATAGTGACGGGGCCATACAATGCGCCGCGCTTCTTGACCACCAGGCCAACGTGAATGCGGTGGACTCCTCGGGAAGAACGCCCCTGGACGTAGCCGTCGAGCGGTGCAACCCAGGGGTTGAAAAGATACTGAGACAAGCCGGCGGCGGCGTGCAGGGCGGTGGTGCCCGTTGGTCCGGAGGCGTTCGGGTCGGCACCCAACTCCAACAGCGTCC
>DAHXMK010000106.1 GCA_027365515.1 Candidatus Aminicenantota bacterium | reverse complement strand
TGGGGGATTTTCTCTGGATAGATCCCGGTTGCGAGCCAGCCCTTGCCAAAACGGTCGCGCTCCTCGACGTCAGGCAGGCATATCAAGCCTTGAATCGCAGCGTTTTTCCTGGCCGGGGGACCACGGGGCGCATTGATATAGACGGGCGGAGCCTTTTGCTTAAACGAGAGAAGAGAGGCGGAATTTCGGGGCGCCTCTTGCCCGAAAGATACTTTTGCCGCGAGCCGTTCATCAGAGAGTTGCACTTTTCGGCCAGGATGGTGGAAGCGGGCTTGTCTCCGCGCCTTGCGGCTCGATGGTTTTTTTCAAGGGGTGTATTGGACGAAGTCTATACCCTTATGGAGCCATTAGCGGGCGCGGTGTCCCTTCTGGAGCTTTTGCTTGCGCGCAAGCAAAACGGCTGGCATTTCAGGGCAACGGGGGAACTCGCCGGAAGGCTTCATGCTCTCGGTGTTTTCCATGGTGACCTGAACGCCGGCAACGTCCTATTTGGTTCCGGCGGCAAGGCTTGGGCCATAGACTGGAGGCACTCATTCATTTTTTCTCCCATGCCCGATGCCATGAGGTTGTCAAACCTCTTGCGGTTGGAAAGGTCAATCACCAAGACCGCAGCCTCCGTTGGCCGGACCATGCCGGGCGATTGTTGGCCCGCTTTCGCGGACGGCTATGAAAAGGGCTCCGGCCACCGGCAAGATGCCGTTCGGAATCAATGGCTGAGCGGTGCAGGCCGCAGGTTTAGTATAAGGAGAGCTTTCTGGAGACTGGCCGCGAGCTCCGAATCACGCGGGCCGCGGTTGTCCTCCAGATAGGATATGACGCATAAGTTTTTCCAACGCCTTGCTCTCGAGCTGCCGGACGCGCTCGCGGCTCACTTTCAGAGTATGGCCGATTTTCTGGAGCGTCATCGGCTCCGAGCCGTGGAGCCCAAAGCGCAGGGCGATAACCATCTTTTCCCTGTCGCTCAAGCAACCGAGCGCGCAA
Source organism: Candidatus Aminicenantota bacterium (assembly GCA_027365515.1). Classification (GTDB taxonomy): domain Bacteria; phylum Acidobacteriota; class UBA4820; order UBA4820; family DSQY01; genus JAEMPZ01. The sequence continues at coordinate 5,893 of DAHXMK010000106.1, read as the reverse complement.
TTCAGGAGGTCGAGAGACTCCGAGCGGAAGGCCTGCGTGGCGGGATCAAGGCTCTTGTCGTCCCGAAGGATGTCTTTCCAGGGCGTTTCCGAATCGAATGCCTCATCGAGCGAAATCTCGCCCCTTGAAATGGGGATGCAATCCACTGCCCTCAAGCGGCGCGGCCCCTGGCAACCATCCTTGCCGGAGCACCGCTGCCCCCCTTCTCCGCTCTCCTGAACGTTCTGGCGCGCCGAGAAGATGGTAGGCCATCGGTAAGCAGGTATCTTGATATTCTGGCTCTGCTCCGTAATGAGCTTCAGGATAGGCTTTCTTATCCACCAGGAGGCGTATGTTACGAACTTGAACCCGCGCTCGGGCCTGAATCTCGCCGCGGCTTCCAAAAGCCCCGTGAAGCCCTCCTGAATCAGGTCGTCAAAGCTTATACCCGAATTCGGATGATAGTACTCTCTGGCGATTGCATGGACAAATGGAGCGTGCCTTCTTACCAAATCGTCGCGGTCGGAAGTGAACCCATTCCCGCTCCAGTATTTGGCGCTGCTCACGTTTTCTTGAAAGGTCTTCAGCATCCGTTCCAGTGCCCACCAAGCGGCCAGTCTAAAAGCAACTCCTGTGCCAGTGGGGGGTCCATACTGGCGATAAATGGGGCAATGGTCATAAAATTCAATGCGTTGCAGCCGATTTGACAGTCATGCCTCGCCTGCTTCAGTTTGTACCATGGGCCTCGAACAAATGCGCATCAATAAGAGACTTCATTATATTCATATAGTTTCCAACGCTTACAGCGTCGTGTTTAGCTACACATTATTGAGACACTTATTGGCAGCATCTCTTGCCTGCGTCCTGCCGCCCCGTTTTTCCAAGAGAATGATCGCTGGCTTGGCGAATGCAAGTCCATTCCGGCATATTGCTACCGGAGTGGTTTTCAGACTACAATAGCTCAGAGGGAGGCTGGAGATGAAGAACCCTTCAGGCCATGGTTTGTACCGCAACACCGTGAGCTACTTCGGCGCCATCGTAGTGGCCATCAACACGGGACTTATTCTGGCTTCGATTATCTGGCAATTCAGCATCAGGCAGCCCAGCCCTTACGTCGGCATTTTCACTTACATGATTTTCCCAGCGTTCCTGACCTTGGGCCTTCTGGTCTTCTTCTATGGGATGAGGCGCGAAAGCTTGCGGAGGAGGCGGCTGGGGACGACTGAAGCCCTCCCCTATCCACGCCTTGATCTCAATGACCCCCGCCAGCGCAAGAAATTCGCGATAATCGCGGTAGGCGGCTCTTTGCTTGGCGTGCTCATGGCGTTTGTCGGCTACAACGCGTTTTTGTTTACCGAATCTGTAACTTTTTGCGGGAAGGTTTGCCACACCGTTATGGAGCCAGAGTACGTTGGATACCTCCACTCCCCCCACGCCCGGGTCAAGTGCGTCGAGTGCCACGTCGGCGCCGGCGTTTCATGGTACGTGAAGTCAAAGCTTTCTGGAGCTTACCAAGTCTGGGCGGTTCTAACCGACAGCTACGAGCGGCCCATCCCGGTGCCGGTCACCAACCTGCGCCCCGCCCGCGAGACCTGCGAGGAGTGCCACTGGCCCCAGAAATTTTTTGGTGCCCAGCTCATACAGATTCCGCACTTCCGATACGACGAGGGAAATACGGCGGAGCAGATAAGCCTCTTGGTCAAAACCGGCGGAGGCAGCCCCAGGCTCGGGCAGAACGCCGGGATTCACTGGCACATGATCATCAACAATACCGTGACCTTCGCCCCGCAGGACAGGCAGTATGAGAAGATCCCCTGGATAGAGGTGCGTGACCGCGACGGGCGCGTGACCGACTACGAGGATAAGAGCGCCAAGCTGACCTCCGAAGAACTTGCCAAGCTTCCGCGCCACGTAATGGACTGCATGGATTGCCACAACAGGCCTTCACACATCTTTCCGGCCCCAGATTCGGCGGTTGACCAAGCCCTCTTCGGAGGCTCGATCTCCCGCACGCTGCCGTGGATCAAGAAGGTGGCCGTTGACAGCCTGATAAAAGACTATTCCAACCGCGGCGAGGCGCATTCCGAAATAGCCAAGGCGATAGAAGGCTATTACGAAAAGCAGTACCCTGGCCTCTATTCGTCGCGGAGAGGCGAGGTAGACGACGCCGTCAACGCCGTGAACACGCTCTACGACAGATCGGTTTTCCCAGAGATGCACGTAAATTGGAAAACGTACGCCACCAACATCGGCCACCGCAACTGGCCCGGCTGCTTCCGATGCCACGACGGCAACCATGTCACCAAGGACGGCAAGGTTCTCAGCAAGGACTGCACGCTCTGCCACACCATGCCTCAAAGGGGTCCGCTCGCTCCCATAGGCACTGCCGTCCCCGCTAGCGGAGAGGAGTGGCACCCTCTGGCCCTCACCGGCAAGCACGGACAAATAGCCTGCACTTCGTGCCATGCCGCCGGGGCGAGGCCGGAAACGACCTGCGCCGGATGCCACAAACTGGATTCTTCGGCGCCCATGATGGATGATTGCACGACTTGCCACAGCGCTCCGGGAGTGAAGCTGCCGATAGCGGACTGCAAGAGCTGCCACGACTCGCTCCAAGGCCTTCATAAGAAGGGAGGCCATCCGGACGCCGCATGCACGGACTGCCACAAGCCGCACGCCTGGAAAGTCACCGAGCGCTCCACTTGCATCGCGTGCCATGATGACAAGAAGGATCACAACGCCCCCACGTTCTGCGGCGACTGTCACGATTTCAAGGGAAAGGGCTGAGGCCCGCGGAGAAAGGCGATTCCGCCAAGCCAATGTAAGGAGGCTCTTTGATGAACGGTTGGCTGAAAGACAGGGAACACCTAGCGAGAATGGCAGTCATCTTCGCCGGCGCGCTTGTTCTGTTCTTGGTTGTCCGCGCCGTCATGGTGCCGAATGGGTTCGGAACCTACGGCCATTTCAGGTCCGGCGCCTTGAAAGACAACGCCTCCCATCCCTTGTCTTACGCTGGCCGTCAGGCCTGCGGGGATTGCCATGACGACATCGTGGCTTCCCGCAAAGGCAGCAAGCACGAGCGCATAGGCTGCGAGGCGTGCCATGGGCCGTTGTCCGTTCATGCCGACGACCCCGACAAAATGAAGCCGGTCCTTCCGGACGCCAAGACTATCTGCCTGACGTGCCACCTCGAAAACGTGACGAAGCCCAAAAGCTTTCCTCAGATAGACCCAGCGGAGCACGGGGACGGTGGCCCGTGCACCTCCTGCCATAATCCGCACCACCCCGAGATTTCCTAGGAGGACGGCCATGGATAGCGACCGCCGCGAGTTCATGAAGATTGCTGGCGCATACGTCGTTTTGACCGGAGCAGCTTCTTTAGCCTGGAATCACATTGTGGCTGGAGAGCCGGAGAAGGCCCCCGGCTACGACCTTTCCGGCCACTGGTGGGCCATGACGATAGACATAGACAAATGCATCGGCTGCGGAAATTGCGTGCGCGCCTGCAAGGCCGAGAACGGCGTGCTGTTGGAGCCAGACTGTTTTCGGACGTGGGTCGAGAGATACCACGTCCACCCTGAAGACCCTGAACACCCGCAGGTTGACTCGCCAAACGGCGGGTACGATGGCTTCAAGGAAAAATATAAGCCCGGCGACGGCTCGAAGAACTTCTTCGTGCCCAAGATGTGCAATCACTGCGCCCACAGCCCGTGCGTCCAGGTCTGCCCCGTTGGGGCCACCTTCGAAAGCCCTGATGGCGTCGTCCTCGTTGACAAGACCTACTGCCTCGGTTGCCGCTACTGCGTCCAGGCGTGCCCGTACGGCTGCCGGTACATTGACCCGCGGACCGAGACCGTTGACAAGTGCTCGCTCTGCTACCACAGAATCACGAAAGGCCTGACCACGGCCTGCTGCGAGACATGTCCCACTGGGGCTCGCAAGCTCGGCGACCTCAAAGACCCGAAAGACCCGATACACGACTTTCTCAAAGAACACATGATCCACGTGCTCAAGCCGGAAATGGCCACGGGAGCCAAAGCTTACTATAACGACCTTGACGGGTCGGTCCGATAGGAGGGCGCCATGGAAAGCCTGCTCCATTCAGTACAGGGGTTCATCTATCCGGACGAGCTACAGCTTCAGTGGAGCATCCTCATCGTGCTCTACCCCTTCATCACTGGGCTGGTAGCCGGAGCCTTCATTCTCGCTTCTCTCGAACGGGTGTTCAACGTGGAGGCCGTCAAACCGACGTACCGCCTCGCGCTGCTTACTGCGCTTGCCTTCATGATCGTCGCCCCGCTGCCCCTCCAACTTCACCTCGGCCACCCGGAACGCTCCTTTGAAATGTACTTGACGCCCCACACCACCTCGGCCATGGCGATGTTCGGATTCGTCTACCTCTGGTATCTCATGGCGGTCCTCGTCCTGGAAATCTGGCTCGATTTCCGAAAAGACATCGTATTGACGGCTCGCGCCTCTAAAGGCGCCAAGCGCGCCCTCTACCGGGCGATGGCTCTCTGGTCCGACAACATCAGCGAGCGCTCCCTCCGCATAGACGACAAAGTCGGGAAATTCATAACTATCGTTGGCATACCCTCGGCGTTCCTTTTGCACGGCTACGTCGGATTCATTTTCGGTTCCGTCAAGGCAAATCCGTGGTGGTCATCGCCGTTGATGCCGGTGGTCTTCATTTTCTCCGCAATGGTTTCAGGCATAGCGCTGGTCATGCTCATGTATCAGGCGGTGAACTGGTACCGCAAGACCGCCGTACAGATGTCCTGCCTCGACACCATCGCCCGCTACCTGCTCTATGCCTTCATCATTGACTTCTCCCTCGAGATGCTCGATCTGGTTCACCGCATCTACGAAGCGGACGAATCGTTCAAGACCCTCGATTTCATGGTGCACACCAAGCTCTATTTCTCGCAGATCATCCTCCAGATATTCGTGGGAACCCTCGTGCCGATTGGGCTTCTGGCCCTTGTCCAATTGGTATCCGTCAGAGAGCGCGCGAGGCGCATCATTTACGGCGCGTCGGGAGTTCTCACCCTCGTCGGCATTTTCGCCATGAGGTGGAACGTGGTCATTGGAGGACAGCTCTTTTCAAAGAGCCTCCTGGGGTACACGACTTACAAGATGGGGTTTGCGACGCGCGAGGGGTTGCTGCCGGCCCTTATCCTTCTGCTTCTGCCTTTTGCGATCCTTTATCTCCTCGTGAAGCTGCTGCCGCCTTGGCCTGAAGGGGACCTGGCCAGGAAAGAGTAATCGAGGCGCAGCAGTCCAAGTATAGGCCCCACAAAAGGCCATTCGGCTCTTAGAGCCAGCCTGCCTCTTGTGCTAAACTCACGAGGCCGTGATCGGTACGCCGGCGGTCCACGGGGAGGAGACTTGTACAAGCACCGTCCGGGCCACTACATTTTGCTGGCGCTCTTCATCGCCGCAATGACGGCGATGGCGTGGGCTTACGGGCTCTCCGTCCAGCATCTGTGGGCCGTGCCCATCGGGTTTCTGGCGTTCACCCTCGCCTACGTCTTCGACGTTCCGCTTCCTGGCGTAGGAAGAATAAACGCGGACCACGTCGTGGCATTTCCGGCGGCCATTCTTTTGGGCAATCCCGTCCTCACTGGAATGTTGGCTGGCTGCGGCTTTCTGGCCAGCCGCATTATAAGGCCCGGCAAGGCACGGCCGCGCTCGGCTCTGGCCTTCGATTTTTTCACACGGGACTTTCCACTGTATTTGGGGCCGCCGTGGTGATCGCGTCCGGCGCCTTTCCGTATGGCCACAAGCCGGCGCTCATCTCGCTCGCGTGGCTTACGGCCGGAGCCTGGATTCAGTTCGGCTCAAGCATGGTGATGGTCGCGGCCTACAGGTTGATTGGCGGGGGGATCGAGAAGCTCTCGTCAAGCTTTTGGAA
>DAHXMK010000251.1 GCA_027365515.1 Candidatus Aminicenantota bacterium | reverse complement strand
GGATTGAAAGCGGAAGGTTCCACGGAGAGATTACAGCGACAACGCCCAGCGGCACGTGAAACACCTTGTGGCGCTTGAGCAGGAAGAGCGGGTTGCGCATGGCAGCTTTTCGGGGCCGGAGCACGCGCGGCGCGACGGCGCAGAGGCCGGAGATCAGGTCGAGAGATTCGAGGATGTCTATTGAGAAAGATTCCTGGAGCGGCTTGCCGTTTTCGTAAGTGATCAGCGTGGCCAGGGAGTCGCCCTCCTGGTGGATCATTCTTGCCAGGAGCTTTAATAAGTCGAGCCTCTCGCGAAGTGGCGTAGCAGCCCAGGAGGGGAAGGCCTTGCGCGCCTCCGCGACGGCGCTCGCGATTTCCTCCGGGCCGCAGGCGGGAACGTGGCCCAGAACATCACCGGTGGCTGGGTTCAGAGAGTTGACCCGCTCGGCCTTGTCAACCCACTTCCCGCCGATGAACGCCTGGCCTTTAATGAGAAGCGAAGGCGGGGCCTCCAAATGGTTATTCATCGGCGAGTTCCTCTACGAGCTTGCCGATTCCGTTCTCGGACCACTCCTGTCCTCCGACCGATTTGAAAGCAACGCGGCCGCTCTTATCCAGCAGGATGGTCTCCGGGATTGAAGCTACACCCATTGCGTCTTCGAGCTTTCCGCCGTCCGTATAAGCCGCTATGCCGTTGCCATATTTTTGCACGAACCCTGGGACAACCGATGGAGATTCGTCAAGGCTGACGGGAAGGACGGCGACCTTCGGATTCTCCCGGATGGCCAAGGCGTACTTGGCGAACTCCGGAAACTCGGCTCGGCACGGGGGGCACCAGGTCGCCCAGAAGTGGAGGATGGTGACTTTGCCGGCGGTATCTTTCTGCGTGATTTGGCCGGAGCCGCCAGCTTGCGCAAGGTCGAACTCGGGTGCGGCTTCGCGCTTGTCTTGCGGAATCAGCCCGGCGGAGGCGCCTTGGGACGAGGACTTGCCGTTTCGCAGAAATACCACGAGGAGAAGCGCCGCCAGAGCCAGTACCACCCAGAAAACGGTCATCGTCCGGTCGCCGCCGCTGCCCTGTTTTTCTCCATTTGCCATTGATGCCTCCACCCCATGATTATGGCGGAGGAGCAAGGATATGACAAGCCCTGGCGAGCCGGGCCGGTTTCATTTGAGCCCGGACTTGATTTCGATTATGATAGGGCCGTTGAGGAGAGGTATACCATGGCAGCCGCGCGCAGGAGAGATATGGACTGGGTGGTAATCAAATACAAGGACGTCATCACCATTGTCGCCCTCGTCATCCTCATAGTGGGCGGGCTCGGAGGAGGGTACTTCTACTGGCGGCACAGCACCAACCCCCAGGTCAAGGCCGAGAGGGCCATCGCCAGGGCCGCCAGGATGATAGATTCTTTCGGCGGATCCGATGCCCAGGGCAGCGTCGCTCAGGGCATCGCGCAGGCGAGAGCCACGCTTGAACAGGCAAAGAGCCTGTACGCGGCCCAGAAGTACCCGCAAGCCTACGCCACAGCGAACGATCTGATTGACTCCTTGAAAGACCTCGAATCCCAGGGCTCTTCAGCGGGGAAGCTCGCCACACTCGTCAGCGTCGAGGGCTCCGTCGAGGTGAAAAAGTCCTCCCAGCACCTTTTTTCGAGCGCAAGGGAGAACGACATTCTCGGGGACGGCGACATAGTCAAGACATCCAAGAGCAGTTATGCCAGGGTCAAGTATCCCAACGGCCAGTTCCAGACGATCGCTCCCGATTCGCTCGTCGTCATTCAGGCCCTCTCGACTACGCCGATGGGCGGCAGCCGCGTCGAGGTGGCGTTGAAACAGGGGCGGGTTGAAACGACGACTCCGGAGACGCTGACGGCCAAGGACGAGAGCGTCATTGCGGCCGGCGACACGAAGGTGAGGCCCTCAGCTTCGACGCGGGTCAGCGTAGGGCAGGACGAGGGCGGAACGACGACGACCTCCGTATTTGAAGGCGCTTCGCAAATCGAGGCGGATGGCAGGACCCAACTCGTTAATGCGGGAACGACGGGCGTATCGGTGATAACTTCGTCGCAAGGCTTCCTGAGCAGCAGCAATTTGATCGCCCCGCCCACGATCACGTCGCCGAGGGACCAGCAGGTGCTCAGGGTGGACAACCCCGCCAAGACGCCGATATCGTTCGAATGGAGCGGGGGCGCCTCTTCGAGCGTCATCTTCCAACTTTCCGCCAAGCCTCTCTTCTCGGCGTTGATAACGGGAGAACAGAACATCTCCGGCAACAGGATGAACGTGGACGGGCTGCCGGCCGGCACTTACTATTGGAGGATTCGAAGTCAGGGGCCCATGGACAAGGCCTACTGGTCCCCGACGAACCGCTTCAGGATTCTCCAGGTGTACCAGAAGGCTCGCGTCATCAGGACGCTCAAGCTCGACGTCGAGGCGACGCCGATAGGCGATGGCGTAATTCTGCAAGGGAAAACGGACCCGGGAGTCAGCGTTTCGGTGAATGACATAGAGGTTCCGGTGAGCGCCGACGGCACCTTCAGCAAGATCGAGCTTTTCTCCGACAAGGGGTCGCAGCCCGTTCAAGTGAGGGCCTTCGACGATGAAGGCAATGAAACGATCTGGCGCAAAGTCTTCCAGTCGGCATCGTACTGAAGCCGCCGGAAAAGTCTCAAAGAGGCCCGATCCGTCCGCAATTCAGGCCGAGCTGGCAAGGGTGTCGGACCGGCTGAGGCTTCTCGGCGAGGCGGTGAGGTCGGTCAACAGCCTCCTAGACCCAAACGCCGTCGTGGCTTGCGTGATGGAGCGCATCCAGTTTCTGGTCAGGGCCGAAGGCTGGAGCCTGCTTTTGGTTGATGAATCCACTGGGGAGCTTACTTTCAAGGAGGCGCTTGGGGAGCGCTCGGCCCTTTTGAAAGAGGCACGCATCCCGCCAGGGAAGGGTATCGCCGGCGCGGTCGCCCAGAACGGAAAAGCAATAATAGCCAACGACGTCTCGACTTGTCCGCAGTTCAACCCGGAGCCCGACCGGCTTACCAACTTCAGGACGAGAAACGTGCTGGCCGCACCGCTGAAGCACAAGGAGCGCGTGCTCGGCGTGGTGGAAATAGTCAACAAGAAGGGTGGGGATGAGTTCACGAGGGGCGACCTCGAAACCGTCGAAGTCTTCCTGGAACCGGCAGCGATAGCCCTTCAGAATGCGTTTCTTTTCGAGCAAACAAAGAAGCTGGCCATGATAGACGACTTGACCCAGTTGGCCAATTCGCGGTATCTTTTTGACGCGCTGGCCCGCGAAACTGGGCTGGGCAAGCGGTACGGCTTCCCCGTGGCGGTGATTTTCCTCGATCTTGATGGCTTCAAGCAGGTCAACGACC
>DAHXMK010000238.1 GCA_027365515.1 Candidatus Aminicenantota bacterium | reverse complement strand
GACCAATTCGCGGCGTCCGGATCTGGTCCGGCGCGCACAATCTTTGGAGGCAAGCAATGAAAACGGCTGACACTCTGGACAAAGCGGCGCTCAAGACGGACGTTCCGGCTTTCAGGGCCGGCGATACGCTGCGCGTCCACGTCAAAGTCAAGGAAGGCGACAAGGAGAGAATCCAGGTCTTCCAGGGCGTCGTCATAGCGAGGAAGCACGGCGGCCTGCGCGAGACGCTGACCGTCCGAAAGATCTCGGGCGGAATCGGCGTCGAGAGGATCTTCCCCCTCCACAGCCCGATCATAGACAAGATCGAGGTCATGCAGGAGGGCAAGACGCGCAGGGCGAAGCTTTACTACCTCAGGGACCTGCAGGGCAAGAAGGCGCGCATCGAGGAACTGCGCCGCGATTAGCGGCCGAGAAATGGCCGACCTGCTGGCGCTCGAGCGGGCGCTTTGGGGCCGCGGCTTGGCCAGGATAGCCGGCGTTGACGAGGCGGGACGCGGAAGCCTCTTCGGCCCCGTTGTCGCCGCCGCGGTGATTATCGAGCCGACGGCGGATCTCGCCCGCGTTCGTGATTCCAAAAAGGTCCCGGAGGGCGAGCGCGAAGTTCTCTATGAGAAGATCACGACGGGAGGACACGTGATCGGAGTCGGGCTGGTGGATGCGGCCGAAATTGACGGCACCGACATCCTGAGGGCGACTCTCAAGGCGATGGCCCATGCAGTCGCTTCGCTGGCGCAAAGCCCGGACTACGCGCTGGTGGACGGCAACGTTCTGCCCTCTCTCCCCTGCCCCGGCGAGGCGGTTGTCAAAGGAGATTCCCTCTCGCTTTCGGTGGCCGCGGCATCAATCGTCGCCAAGGTCACTAGGGACAGGTTGATTCGTTCCCTCGAAAAGGATTATCCTCTATATGGGTTGCGGCGGAACAAGGGCTACGGAACCCGTGAGCACCTTGAAGCGATAAGGCGTTACGGGCCGAGCCCCATGCACAGAGCGAGCTTCCGCCACTGCCAGAGGGGACCTTTGAACGATGGCCATTGACCGGGTTAAGGTCAAAATAAACGCCGACAAGCTCCTTATGGCCAACAAGGTCCAGGAGGCCATCAGGGAGTATCAGAAGCTCGTAGAGGACAACCCCCGCGACATCGCCACCTTGAACCAGTTGGGCAACCTGCACCTCAGGGCCGGCAACAAGAACGCGGCGGTCCCGATCTTCATCAAGGTGGCCGAACTGTTCAACAAGAACGGCTTCGCGATGAAGGCCGTCGCCTCGCTCAAGATCGCGGTCCGCGAAGACCCCAATAATCTCCGGGCCTGGGAACTTCTCGCGGAGCTTTCCGAGCAACAGGGCTTCGTCAAGGAGGCGCGCACCGCCTATGAAAAGGTCGCCGAGCTTGTCAGCGGCGGCAGCGATTCAGAGGCGGTTCTCCGGGTCAACCTGAAGCTTCTCGATATTGACCCCGACAATCTGAGAGTCAGGCTGCACGTTGGCGATATGCTTCTGAAGAAGGGCAGCAAGCCCGAGGCGCTGAAGCACTACGTGAAGGCCGGCAGGTCTCTCGCCGCTCAAGGCAAGACCAAGGAGGCGGCGCGCATTTACGAGCGCGCCCTTCAGATTGACCCCGAGAACATCGGCTTGTTGGAGGAGGTGGTCAAAGACCTCGCTTCGCAAAAACACGCCGACCAGGCTATCGCACTCCTGGACGGCCTTCTGGAGCGCAACCGCGAGTCAACCGCCCTCAAGGCCCTCAAGGTGGATGTCCTCGTGCAGGCGGGAGAGTACGCCAAGGCCAAGGCCGATTGCCTGGCGCTGCTCCGCCTCCAGCCGCAGAACAGGGGCCTTTTGGCGAGAGCCGTTCGAGTTCTCTCGCAGCTGCGGGAGTTCGATCTTGCGGCTTCACTGCTTGAACCGGTGCGCCAGGCCGCCACGCCGGATGACCTCCAAAACGCCGAGGCCATGTACAAAGAAATTCTCAAGGTGGCGCCGAATCACGTCCCATCTCTCAAGGGGCTGAGCGACGTCTACAAAAAGGCCGGCAGCGAATCGCTCCAGGCAAACGCCCTCTCATCGCTCGCCGATGCCGCGCTTGCCTCCGGCGACATGGCGACAGCCAGGCAGTCGTCGGTGGAGCTTCTCGAGCTCGAGCCTCAGAGCGCCCAGTACCGCGAGCGCCTTCGTTCCATTGAAGCAAAGATGGGCATGGTGAAAGAGCCGCCGAGTGCACCCCCGCCACCCAAGCAGGCAGAGGCGCTTCCACCGATTGAAGAAGTCGTAAACGAAACCGGCGAGTCGGAAATTGAGGTTGTGATCGGCGACCTCGACCTGCCGGAGCCTCCTAAAGAGGCGGCCATCACTGCTGAACCAGAGCCGCGGGAACCGGCCGCCCTGACCGAAACGGCGCACGCCGCGCTCGTGGAACCGCCCGAGGAGATCGCCATCGAGCTCGACGAGGCCGAAGCCGAACAGGAGAGCGCCGCCGAGGCCGCCCCCGCCGAACTCGAACCGGAAGCCGCTCCTCTGAGCGCCATGGAAGGCGAGATGATCCGCGAACAGCTCGCCGAGGCCGAGGTCTTTTTGAAGTACGGCCTTTCGGAAAAGGCCGTCGGCGCGCTCCAGGGCGTCCTGAAGCGAATTCCTGACCATATCCAGGCTCACCAGAAGCTTATAACCATTTTCAAGAGCCTCGGGAAAAAAGACAAGGCTGTCAAGCAGATTCTGAAGCTCGCCGAGGTCTTCAGAAAACAAGGAGACGAGGAGACCTGCGCGACTCTTCTCGAAGAGGCCCGCGCGATAGATCCTAACCACAAGGCCATTCAAGAATTCGAAGCGCCTTCAGCGCCGGCGGCTGCTAGATTCAGCCCAGAGGCCTTGCTGTCGGGCGGGCAGCGGGCCGTGGCCAAGCCAAGGCCGCAGAAAGTTGATCTGGACCTTCAGCCGCTAGAAGTGCTTCCAGTCGAGGAAGAAGCCCCCGCCACCACGCCGCCGCAGGCCGAGGAATCAATCGTCATTGATCTATCGGAGGCGGAGGCCGCGCCGGCCGCCGATGAGGCGCGCGAAGTCGCCGAGCACGCAGAGGAGATAGAGTTCTACCTAAGCCAGGACCTCCTGCAGGAAGCGCGCCGGGCGGCGGATTCGCTCTGCGAGAAATACCGCGAGAATCCGCGAGCGGCCCTCGTAAGGCAGAAAGTGGAAGAAGCCGAGGCCGCGCGAGCCCGAGCCCAGGCGGCAGCCGAGCCACCCATGCCCGCCTTCAAGCCGGCTCCACCC
>DAHXMK010000209.1 GCA_027365515.1 Candidatus Aminicenantota bacterium | reverse complement strand
CCCCGCGCCCCCTCGCCGGGCGGCATGGCCATGAAACATGGTTCGGATCATTCCCACGCTGGTCTCTTTTCTCTACGGCCTTTCCAGCAGGTATGCGAAGCCCATGCCGCCGCCTATGCACATGGTGACGATGCCGCGCTTGGCGTTCCGGCGCGCCAGCTCTCCAATAATCTTGCAGGTGAGCATCGCGCCGGTGGCCCCGAGCGGATGGCCGGTCGCAATCGCCCCGCCGTTGACGTTGGTCTTGTTCGGGTCGAGGCCGAGCACCTTCGTGCAGTAAACCGATTGGCTGGCGAAGGCCTCGTTGATCTCGATCAAGTCAATATCATCAAGAGTCAGCTTCGCCTTCTTGAGAAGCTTCGGGATCGCCTTGGCCGGGCCGATCCCCATGATCTCGGGTGGCACGCCGGCGACCGCCCACTGCCTGACGTAGCAGAGCGGCTTGAGGCCGAGCTCCTCCGCCTTGTCGGCACTCATCACGATGACAGCAGCCGCCGCGTCGTTCATTTGCGATGAGTTGCCGGCGGTGACCGTCCCGATCGGGTCGAAGGCCGGCTTCAACTTGGTCAGCGCTTCCAGCGTCGTGTCGGCGCGCGGGCCTTCGTCCGTGTCGAAGACGAACTCCTTCCACTTGCCGCCGTCCATCGTCCTGACCTTCAGAGGGACGATCTCATCCTTGAACTTTCCTGCCGCTATCGCCGCCGCGGCCCGCTGGTGCGACTTCACGGCAAAGGCGTCCTGTTCTTCTCTCGTGATCTCGAACTTTCGGGCCACGATCTCGGCGGTCGTGCCCATGGCGGTATAGATGTCCGGGTAGGCCTCCATAGCCGCGTAGTCGCCGATCATCTTGTTGCCGCCCATCGGGACGGCCGTCATCGCTTCGACGCCCCCGGCCATGACCACGTCAACGCTCCCGGCCCTGATCATGTCCGACGCGATCGCGATGGACATCGAGCCCGAGGAGCAGAAGCGGTTTATCGTCATCGCCGGCACGCTCGGGGGAACCCCGGCCATTAGCGCGGCGACGCGCGTCACGTTCATTCCGGTCTCGGCTTCCGGGAAGGCGCAGCCGAAAATGATGTCGTCTATCTCTTCCGGGTCGAGGGCGGGAGTCTTTTCGAGAAGCGCCTTGATGACCGCTGAAGCGTACTCCTCGGGCCTGGTGTCCTTGAGGCTGCCCTTCTTCGCTTTTCCAATGGCCGTCCTGGCCAGGCTTACGATCACTGCGTCGCGCATTTTACGTCTCCTAATGGCATATTAACGTTTCGGCCCCGTGCCATCTCTCACGCCTTCCCGCTAGTTCCGCAGAGGCTTGCCCCTTTCGAGCATGAAGGCGATCCTCTCCTGCGTCTTCTCTTCTCCGCAGAGGCTCACGAAAGCTTCCCGCTCGAGATCGAGGATCGTCTGTTCCGAAACCGGGTTGTTGAGGGTCGTGTCGCCGCCGCAGAGAATGGTCGCGACGTGGGTCGCAATCTTCACGTCGTGGGCCGTGACCCAGTGGGTGTACTTCATGTTGTGAAGGAGCATCTTCACCGTGGCGATGCCGTCCCTGCCTGGAAGCTTGAAGCTCTTGGGCAGAGCCGGCTGGTAGCCCTCCTCGGCCATGGCTATCGCCATCTGCTTTGCCGTGTGAAGCTGCTTCTCCCTGCTGATCTCGACCTTGTCCCACGGCCTGAGGTATTTGAGCTTTCTCGCCTCCTCCGCGCTCGTGGAAACCTTCGCCATCGCTATGTTCTCGAAGGCGGTCTGGATGAAGGGAAGGTTCGAGAGGATCGGAGCGTCCCTCCCTTCCAGCACCCTTTCGAGCAGGAAGAGGTGGCCGCCGCCCGCGGGGACGAGCCCGACGCCGACTTCAATGAGCCCCATGTAAAGCTCGGAGTTGGCGCATATCCTGTCGCCGCCCATCGTAATTTCGGCGCCGCCTCCGAAGGTGAAGCCGAACGGAGCGGTCACGGTGGGAATCTTGCAGCGCCTCAGGCCAGTCGTCATAGCCTGGAAGTTGGTCACGAGCTTGGCTATGTCGTCCCACCGTTTGGCCTTCGCGCCTTCGAGCAGCATCGCGATGTTGGCCCCGGCGCAGAACTGGAGAGCCTGGTGGTGGACAACCAGCCCACGGAAATCGCGCTCGGCTATGGCGATGCCCTTCAGCATCACCTCGATGATCTGGTCGTCAATCGGGTTCATGGCGGGCTGGGTAGCCGAATGGAACTCGATGCACGCGATGCCGTCGCCCAGGTCAACGACGGAAGCGCCCGGGTTCTCGAAGACCGGCTTCCTCGCCTTTTTGATGTCCTTGAGGATCATGAAGGTGTCCGGCTTCGGAACTGGTACGTAGGCCTTCTTGGCGAGGTCGTAGTATTCGGTCGTCTGGGCGCCGTCTCGGTAGAAGGTCTGATGGCCGGCCTTGAGCATATCCTTCACCCACGCCGGCACCTTGAGCCCCTCTTTTTCCATCCGGGCGACGGTATCTTTCACACCCAGCGCGTCCCAGATTTCAAACGGGCCAAGCTCCCAGTTGAAACCCCACTTGATTCCGGTGTCTATGTCAACGACGCTGTCGGCGATTTCGCCCATCCGGTTCGCCGAATAGACGAGCATGTCCCTGATCGTCCGCCAACTGAAAGCCCCGGCGCGGTCGTCGGCGAATACGACGTTCTTGATCCTGGCGCCCGGGTCGTGAATTTTCTTCGCGGCCTTGAGGGATGGGATCTCCGGCTTCTCCTGCGGCACGTACTCTCCCGACTTGGGGTCGAGCACCAGGATTTCCTTCTTGCCCATGTCCTTTTTCTCGACCTTGAAGAAGCCCGCCTTGGCCTTGCGGCCGAGCGCCCCCTTCTTCACGAGCGTTTCGAGGACCGCCGGGATTTTGAAGGCCCACTGCCCCTCGTCCTTCGGGCAGCCATCCTTCAAGGTGTTGACGACGTGGACGAAGGTGTCCAGGCCGACCAGGTCCACGGTGCCGAAGGAGGCGGTCTTCGGGCGGCCGAGCGCCGGACCGGTGATTGCGTCAACCTCGTCGAAGCGGTAGCCCATTTCGAGAGCGGCGTGAATGGTGGCCATCATGCTGAAGACGCCGATGCGGTTGGCAACGAAGTTCGGCGTATCCTTGCCGTAAACGATGCCCTTGC
>DAHXMK010000177.1 GCA_027365515.1 Candidatus Aminicenantota bacterium | reverse complement strand
ACGCCAGCTTCGGCCCATGGTACGGCGGAACCGACCGAAAACCAGTGGGACTGGACCGCGACCCCCATCTCTCCCGTGGCCGGGTCCCGCGCCACGATAGAAAACGTGAAAGCCCTTGGCGCGGGCACCTGGGCAAACGAGGCAATCCCGAAAAGGAACGCGACCATCAAACACGCCGATATTCTCATGGCTGGCCTCCCGTAGGCGATTATAGGCGGCCAGCCTCGAGTGAGTCAAAAGAGGAGGAGTGAATTCCGGATGCGGCGCTCGCCCGGCTCTGCCGCGGCTAAGAGCAGCGGAGCGGGCGTCGCGCCCGCCCCTATCTGACGTTTACTTCTTCTTCTGCATCCTGTCCAGGATGGCTTCCATCTGGTCCATGGCGCCGTTCATCGCCTTTATAGTCGTGTCGAACGGGGCGTCGGTGGTCAAGTCCACGCCTGCAACCTTCAGCTCCTCTATCGGCGGCATCGAGTTGCCCAGTGTGAGGAACTTGCGGTAATGTTCGACCGCGCCCGGCTTGCCCTCGATGACCATCTGCGACAGCGCGGTTGACGCCGTGATTGAAGTGGCGTAGGTGAAGACGTAGAAGTTGTAATAGAAGTGCGGTATGTAGGCCCACTCGCTGTAGCAGACGGGGTCTATGACCGTGATGCCCTGTTTGGTTCCGTAATATTCGTCCAGGATGTTCTTGTAAACCTCGTTCAACCTGTCGCCCGTCAGCGGCTCGCCCTTTTCCGTCAACTCGTGAATCTTCAGCTCGAATTCGGCGAACTGCGCCTGGCGGAAGAGGGTTTGCCTGATGTTGTCCACGTAGCTGCCCAAAAGGAACAGCTTCATGGCGTCATCGCTGGTGTGTTCCAGCATGTAATGGTTCAATAGGTTCTCGTTGAATGTGCTGGCCACCTCCGCGACGAATATCGTGTAGTCGCAAGTGGGGAAAGGCTGAGTCTCGTTTGAGTAGTAGCTGTGCATCGAGTGGCCCGACTCGTGTGCCAGCGTCGAAACGTCCTCGTAGGTGCCGTTGAAATTGAGAAGCATGAAGGGGTGGACGCCGTAGGCCGCGCAGTTGCTGTAGGCGCCGCTGTGCTTCCCGTCGTAGGGGTAAAGGTCAACCCACCTGTCGTCGTAACCGGCCTTGAGCGTCTTCACGTAGTCGTCGCCCAGCGGGGCGAGAGCCTTGAGGACCAGATCCTCCGCCTGCTCGGGCGTGTAGGTGGCATCAACCTCCTTGACGACCGACGCGTAGAGGTCGCTATAACGGAGGTCGGGAAGATTCATCATCCTCTGCCTAAGCTTCAGGTAACGGTAGAGAGTTGGAAGGTTCTTGTGGACGTTTTTCAAAAGATTGGCGTAAACCTCTACGGGGATGTTTGGTTTGGCAAGCGCGGAGGCCAGGCAGCTCTTGTAGCCGCGAGCCTTCGCGTTGAACCAGTCCTTCTTGCACTCGCCGTTCAGCATCGCGCCGAACGTTCCCCTGAACTGGTCGAGGTTTCCGAAGAAAGCCGAGAAGACGTGCTCGCGGTCCCATCGGTTCGAGGAGCCGCGGTAATTGGTGTAGGCGGCCGCGTCAAGCTTCACCGTCTCGCCGTTTGATAGGACGACGCTTGCCCTGGGAATCTCCGCGTCGCTGAAGAGCGTGTAGACCATCTCGGGCGTGTCTTTCATCAGAGTCGCGTCGGCCATAAGCTTTTCGCCGTCTGGCGACAGGGTGTGAGGCTTCATGCGGATGATGTCGTCGAGCACCGGCTTGTAGATGCCCAGCCCGGGCTCCTCCTTGAGGAAGGCGGCGATCTTCTTGTCCGGGATCAAGAGGATTTCCGGGTTCACCCAGGCCATCTTCGCCGAAATCTCCGCCTCCAGAGGCCCCATCGCCTGGCGCATCTCCATGGCGCTGGCGTCGCCGACGTTGAGGTCCGATTTTTGAGAGGCGTAGGCGCCCAGGCGCGATAGCTCCTCCTGAACGGAGAAGAAGAAGTCGAGGCCGGCCTTGAGCTGCTTGGCCGAAGAGCCGAGCGTGCCTTTGAATTTCTCGATTCCGGCGCTCTTGGCCTCCAGCGCCTCCTTCGCCTGCTTCCAGGCCGCGTCGTTCGGGTAGATGACCGTGAGGTCCCACTTGTAGCGGGCCGGGACCTTCGCTGGATCCACGGCCCGAGCCGGGATCAGCAGTGCGGCGAAAGCCGTTGCCAGCAAAATGTTCCTTATGCCTTTGCTCATGACGCTCCCCTTCTTGTAAGGATTGCCGTTTCGTTGAGACTCTCCGCCTTCGCCCGCGCCACGCGGGCACGCCTATACCTTATCGCCGAAAGCCGGCCGGCGCAAGTGCACTGAAAAGTCGCGGGCGGCTTGACAAGGCGCGTGGCCGGACATAGATTCACGGCATGTAGCCGGGGCGCGGCGCTGCCCGGAGGCTTCAGGAGGCGCGCCATGATGGAAGCGGGACATGGGCGTAGTCCCAACGGAGCGAGCGCCTCCGAACCGCTCAGGCGGTTCAAGCTCTCCATTCAACGCAACAGAATAATCTTCTACACCTTCTCGGCCGGCGTGGCGCTCCTTTTCGAGCTTACCGGCGTCTTTCAGGTGAGTTACGTTTCGCTGGCCGGTATTTGGGTCATCGCGGTCTTGTCGGCCCTGGCGATGAGCTTCATTTACGCCAGGTGGTGGCGGCTCCCCCTTGATCCGGTCTGGTTTCTTATTGACTCCGGGCTTGTCACATTGGCTGTTTACATAACCGGAGGAGGAAAGAGCCCCTGGTTCCCCTGGTACGTCGCCAGCATGGGCGGCGCGGCGGTGGCGGGCGGTTTCGGCTGGGCCGTGATCATGGCCGTTATCAACACTGGCCTCTATATGAGCCTGCTGATGGCCATGAGAGAGGTCCATCTCTTCGACTCCGCCTTCTTTCACTATCTGACGATCTGCATTTCGCTCTTCTGCGCCCCCGCATTTTTCCTCTGGGGCACGGTGGAACTTCAAAGGAAGCGGGGGGTCATAAAGCTGTTGAAGGAAAACGAGAGCCGTAAGGTGGCCGAACTGACCAGGGTGACGGAGGCGCTCGACCAAAAGACGCGCGACCTCACCGAGGCCAACTTTCAAGTCCGCCAGGCCGACCGGCTCAAGAGCCAGTTTCTGGCCAACATGAGCCACGAGCTTCGCACGCCGCTCACTTCGATCATCGGCTTTTCGGAAGTGCTCGAACAGAGCCTCGCCGGCAAGATGGAAGAGAGGGAGGGGCGCTTTCTTCAACACATCCACTCCTCGGGCGAACACCTTCTCGGCGTAATCAACGACATTCTGGACCTTTCAAAAATCGAGGCCGACAAGATGGAGCTGCTGCCGGAACCGGTGCGCCTCTCCGAGATAGTCTCCGGCGTGGCCACCGTGATGAAGGGGATCACCGACAAGCGCCGAATCGTCGTGAAGGCCGACATTCCTCAAGGGCTGCCGGCCATCGAAGCCGACCCGGTCAGAGTCAAGCAGGTTCTCTACAACCTGCTGTCGAACGCCGTCAAGTTTTCCCCGGACGGCTCGGTTGTTCGCGTGACGGCGAAGGTGCTCGCCCCCGGGGAAAGTCATTTGGGGCGGGAAGCGGTCAGCCTTTCCGTCGCCGACCAGGGAGTCGGCATTGATCCCCGTTTCCACGCCGCCGTCTTCGAGGAATTCCGCCAGGTGGACGATTCGTCGAGCCGCCACTACGGCGGAACCGGTTTGGGGCTTGCCCTGGTCAAGCGGTTCGCCGAGTTGCACGGCGGCACGGTCTCGCTGAAAAGCGCGCCTGGAGAGGGAAGCACGTTCACAGTGATTTTTCCGGTGGTTTTCGCCGGGGCCGCCACATCATCGGCCGGAACCACCGGCGAGGTCGCCGGCCAAGGGACGCGCATTCTCGTCGTCGAGGACGACCCCACCGCATACGAGGCTATCGCGCGGGCGATGACGCGCGCTGGCTTGGTCGCGATGCGCGCCAGAACCGGGGCCGAGGCGCTCAAGCTGGCCGTTCAAGCAAAGCCGAGCGCCATCACGCTGGACCTCGTTCTTCCAGATGTTGACGGACTGAAGGTTCTTCAGCGGCTGAAAGAGGGAGCCGAAACCAGGTCGCTGCCGGTCGTGATCGTTTCGATGCTCGACAACAAGGAGCTTGGATTGGCTCTCGGCGCGGACGACTACTTCTTGAAGCCGGTGGAAGGCGAAGCTCTCGCGAGGCGCCTCATGGAGCTTCTGCCCGGCGAGGGGCCGCGTCCGGCCCGCATTCTCGCCGTTGACGACGACCCGAGGTTTCACGACCTGTTGGAGGCGATGCTCGCTCCACGCGGCTGGGTCCTCGACCACGCGATGGCCGGCGCCGACGGCGTCGCCAAAGCGGCTAGCTCCAGCTACGACCTTGTGATTCTGGACCTTATGATGGAAGGCATGGATGGCTTCGAAGCGGCGGCGAGGATGAGAGAGTCCGCCAATTGCGAGTCGGTGCCGATACTGGTCCTGACGGCAAAGGACCTCAGCCTGGAAGACCACCGCAAGCTGGTCGGAAAGGCTACGGCCGTAGCCCGAAAGGCGGCGACCACCCCGGCCGCCCTGGTGGAAATGATCCAAGGGGCGCTCAAGCGCCCGGCCAGGAGGAAATGATGGCTCCTGAATCGAGAACGGTCCTGGTGGTGGAGGACAACCAAGCGAACCTCGACCTGGCCGTCTACGTGCTTGAGCACGCCGGGTGGAACGTGCTCACCGCGATGAATGCGGATGAGACGCTCCGGCTTCTCGAAACATCCGTCCCCGACCTGATGCTGCTCGACGTTCAACTGCCCGGCTGCGATGGCGTGACCCTGCTGGCCGAAATCAGGCGCAAGCCAGGGCTCGCGAATGTACCAGCCGTGGCGCTAACCGCCCACGCCATGCGCGGCGACCGAGAGCGCTTCCTCGCCGCTGGTTTCAACGGCTACATCGCCAAGCCGATTCAGGTGAAGACTTTTTCAGCGGAAGTCGAGTCATACCTGAAAGAGCCGTAGGCGCTCAACCCCGAAGGGCGAGCCGCCAGCTTTATCCGAAGGTCTCGCCGTTCCAGCCCCAGTCGCCGGCCGGGATGTCCAGGAAGTTGACATAGACTCTCTCTGGAGAAATGGCCAGCCTTTCCTTCAAGAGGGAGCAGAGGCCGGAGGTGATTCTCCCGTTGGCCTCAGCGTTCAGTCCGCCTATGCTCCGCACCTCGGCGAAAGCGGCCGGCCCAGGCTGGCCGGAGATTATGATGGAGCCACCTTCGGCGATCGCCATCACGTAGCGCTCCGGCTTGCCGATGCCCTTCGCAACGAGCTTTGAGAGGGCCGAAAGAAGCTCCGTCTTTTTCGCTTCGCCAATCTCGACGTTGGTAGTCAGCCTGACCATCGGCATCTTTCGCCTCCTTGAGCAGCGTTGAAGAAGCCAGCTAACGCGAGCGTTTGAGCACCATCAGCGTCATGTCGTCGGAGAGCGCACCGCCGGCACGAAATGCATAGAGGCGCTCAAGGCAGCCATCCAAGATGGCTTTGGCCGGTTGCTCCCGGTGGGCCTCGGCCGCCAAGCAGAGCCCCTCGATGCCGAACTCCGCTTCATTGCCGTTCACCGCTTCCGTCACTCCGTCGGTAAATAGAATCAGGCTTTCTCCAGGCGAGAGAGCGATTCTTTGCGTCGGATAGGAGGCGCTGCAGAAAAGTCCGAGTGGAAGCCCGGCCTGATCAAGGACCGTAGCGCCGCCTATGCCGGAGAGAATGGGCCGCACGTGGCCCGCGTTGCAAAGCTCGACGCGCCCGTCGGGGCGTGCACGGCCGCAGACGAGCGTGGCGTACTGTTCCGAAAGCGTCCCTTCGCCATCTCAAGCAGGAGAGATAGCGACGCGCCGTCGAGCGCCTCCTTGGGCCAGAGACACCAAGCGAATGG
>DAHXMK010000169.1 GCA_027365515.1 Candidatus Aminicenantota bacterium | reverse complement strand
CCCCGGAACCCCTACCCGCATACAGAGCGCCGTACTTCAGGCGCTCTGTATAGTTGATGTACAATTGTCCTCGTGGGGAAACCGGAACGGCTGGCTTCAAAAGACAACCCGCTGATAAAGAGTTTCCGCAAGGTCGCCGGCGCGCCGCGCCACGGCCGCAAGGAAGGGCTCTTCCTGCTGGAAGGACGCCACCTCCTGAAAGAGGCTTTGAAGACGGGCTGGCCGCTCGAATCGGTCATCCTGGAAGAATCGCTCTGGCCATCCTGGGAGAATCTTCTCCTCGCTTTGGAAGCGCGCGTTGCGCTGGTGCCTTCGGCCGTGGCGCGCGGGATCGGGACCCAGCCGGCTCCCGAAGGAGTCTTCGCTCTCGGAGTAAGAAAAGAAGCACCAATGCCGGAAGCCGAACCGAGGGGTCGCTACCTCTACCTTGATTGCGTGCAGGACCCGGCCAACGCGGGCGTGCTCGTCAGAAGCGCCGCCGCCTTCGGCTTCGGCGCGGCCTTCATAGGCCCCGGCAGCGCGGACCCCTTCGGCCTCGCCGCCCTCGCGAGAAGCGCCGGCGCGGCGTTCCACCTGCCCCTGCCAGCCTGCTCGGAAAGCGGCCTGCTCTCGTGGGCGGAAAAGTGGCGGGCGACGATAGTCGCGGCGGAGGAGGGCGCGCCGCCGCTTGGCGCGGCGCCGAACGGCCCCGCCGTTCTGGTCGTCGGCAACGAAGGACACGGCCTCGGCCCCGCGCTGCGATCCGCCTCCACTCTCGCCGGCATACCCATGGCCGAAGGGTGGGACTCGCTCAACGTCGCGGCTGCCGGCTCAATCCTGATGAGGGATTTGAGCGGCCTTTGAATCTGGTGCAAAACAGTCCTATAATAGGCGGCGCAGGAGGGAGATAGGCCATGAAGAAAACTATGGTTTTGGTTTTTTCGGCGGTTCTGGTTCTGGCGTTCGCTCTGGCTTGCAACCGCGAATCCTCGAAAGTCTCCGAGGATATGAAGACGGCCCAGAAGATCGCCAAGCTGGAACAGGATATCAACGGCAAACAGGACACCGTCAATCAGCTCATTCAGAAGTACATCCAGGAAGGCGGCAAAGACCTCGGCATGGTAATGGGCCAGAACCTGACGCCCGACCAGAAGGCCGTCCTCGAAAAGAAGCTCCAGAGCGAGGAGGGCATCGGCTACAGGGACCTCATCACCGACATCTTGAAACGCCAGAAGGAGATCGAGGACCTCAGGGTTCAGGTTCAGGACCTCGAAAAGAAGCTGCCTTCGGCCGTCGTGGTCAAACGCGGCGACAACCACCTCGACATCGCCATGAACTTCCTGACCAAGGAGAAGGGGCTTGACCCAGCCACCGCGAAGAAGCTCGCTCTCCAGACCAACCTGATGGACGACCTGGTGCCCGGTTTCAAGGTGTGGAACTTCTACGACAACGGCGTCTTCGGAACCTTCGTCACCCAGGGCTACGCCGCCGTCAGCCCCTACCGCGTGATCCAGCAGGGCAAGAAGAAGCTGGTTGACGCCAAGAACGAGGCCATTACGCAGCGCGACGCGCTGGCGAAAGACAAGGAGACCCTCACCGAACAGGTCTCGGACCTCGAGAAGAAGCGCGACCAGTTGAACCAGGATGTGCAGCTTCTCCAGTCCGAGCGCGAGGACATGGCCAAGAAGCT
>DAHXMK010000162.1 GCA_027365515.1 Candidatus Aminicenantota bacterium | reverse complement strand
CATGAAAGGGGAGCGCGTCAAAGTCATCACCGACGGGCGGCCCGAGCCGAATCCTTTCTGGGGGCTTCTGGCGGCGCTGGAGGCGCTTCAGACGGGATGGCTCTTTCTCTGTTCCTGCGACGTGCCTCTGATCAGGCCGGCGCTGATCCGATCGCTCTGCGCCGCGAAGGAGGGCGCCCTGGCCGTGGCTCCGACTTGGGGAGGAACTCCGCAGCCGCTGGCCGCGCTCTATTCAAAGAACGCACTGCACGCCGCCCGGCAACTGGCGGCGCGGGAGGCGAACCCATCGCCAAAGAGGCTGCTCAATATTCTGGCCGCCCGCCTGCTTGACGAGGACGCAGTGAAAAATGCCGACCCAGGCGGCTTCTCGTTCATGGACGTTGACACGAGAGAGACGCTCGGCTCCCTGGAGCCGTTCGCGGAGGCGCCTGATGCTCTCTGACGGCTTCGGCAGGACCGTCAAGTATCTGCGCCTCTCGATAACCGGTGCCTGCAACTTCTCGTGCGCATATTGCCGCACGGTAGCTGCGGTGAACGGCGAAGAGGACGCATGCAGTTCGGACGAACTGGTCCGAATCGTGAAACTCTTCAACGGACTCGGCGTTCGTGGCGTCAGGCTGACCGGCGGCGAGCCGCTTCTGCGCACCGACGTGCTTGAAATCATCCGCCGGCTTCGCGCCCTCGACGGCTCTCTGGACTTGTCGCTGACCACCAACGGCTTCGGCCTTGAGCGGATGGCCGCGAAGCTGAAAGCGGCCGGGCTTGACCGGGTGAACGTGAGCATGGATTCGCTCGACCCGTCGGTGTTCAAGCGGCTGGCCGGGGTTGAAGGCCTAGCCCGTGTGAGAGATGGAGTCATGGCGGCCCTTTCGGCGGGCCTGTCGCCGGTGAAGGTGAACGTCGTCGTCGTGCGTGGCGTCAATGACATGGAGGTTCCGAGGTTCGCGGGGCTCACGGAGAATCTGCCCCTGCAGGTCAGGTTCATAGAGCTCATGCCGATCGGCGAAGCCGCTTCACTGTGGCCCCAGGGACACGTCCCTCTCGATGAAATGATGCGGCTGGCCGGGCCGCTCGATCCAATCGGCTTCGCGGAAAAGCCGCACGGCCTGGGGCCAGCGGTGGTTTACAAGAGGCCTGGCGCCGAGGGCACACTCGGCTTCATAGCGGCCGTCAGCGGGCGCTTCTGCGAGACGTGCAACAGGGCGAGGGTGACGTCGCGTGGCGTCCTGCTCTCGTGCCTCGGTTCCGACGAGGGCGTTGATCTCTTGACGCTCATCAGGGGCGGAGCGTCCGACGGGGCGATTGCCGACGCGATACGCGAGGCGATAGCCGCAAAGCCATCCGGCCACGACTTCGGAGGCTGCGGCCAGGCGCGCGTCGGCTCTCAACAGAGAATGTGCCAGATAGGCGGCTAGGAGGAGAATCGTGGCGATAGGGTTCAAACGCTTGTTGAGCAAGGCGGCGGAAGCTGGCCGCGGCCTTCGGTTCGGCGTCAACGAGTGGACTGGCGCGCTCGGAGACCTGGGAACCTTCGCCCCCATTTTTCTTGCAATGGTTGGAGCGTGCGGAGTCTCGCCCTCCCGTATGCTCATCCTGACCGGAGTGGCTTACATATTGGCCGGCCTGGTGTTCGGGCTGCCGATGCCGGTCCAGCCTCTAAAAGCCATGGCGGCGATCAGCATCGCCTCTCATCTTTCCCCGGCGCACATTTCCGCCGGCGCGATCTGGATGGGCTTGATTCTGATACCGCTTTCGCTGGGTGGCGGGCTCAAGTGGCTGGAGCGCTTCTTCCCGCCCCAAGTGGTCAAGGGCGTTCAACTGGGTGTTGGACTTCTGCTGTTGAAAGCGGCATGGGCGCTTCTTGCCCACGGAGCCCCCGCGGTCAAGGCGGCTCAGGCCGCGCCGTGGGGGCTGCCCACCGCCAAGATCATGTGGGAGTCGCTCTGGCTATTGGTGATACCGCAGATTCCGCTGACGCTTGGAAACGCTTGTTATGCCGTCTCGGACGTAGCGAAGGTCTATTTCAAGGAGAAGGTGTCAAAGGGCACGCCGGCCAATTGCGCGCTCTCGATCGGGATTTCTGACCTCGCCATCGGACTGCTAGGAGG
>DAHXMK010000160.1 GCA_027365515.1 Candidatus Aminicenantota bacterium | reverse complement strand
CGTCTCGACGTTGCCCTCGGCCAGCGTGGCGAAAAGGTATTCGTTGCCGAGCCTTCTTGCCGAGTCCCCGGTGCAGCTTTCCTCCTCGCCCAGCGTGGCGAAAGAGACTCCTGCGGCGCGCAGAAGCTTGACCAGGGCCTGCGAAACTTTCTGCCCCGCCGCGTCATAAGCTCCAGCGCAGCCCACCCAGAAGAGGTATTCTGCGTCGGGCTTTTCCGAGATGAGCGGCACTTCGAGCCCTTCCGCCCATTTGGCCCTGTCGCTCCTGGGCAGGTTCCATGGGTTGCCCTGCCGTTCCATCCCCTTGAACCCGACCTGCGCCTCCTGCGGGAAGGTGCTCTCCTCCAGCGTAAGGTAGCGGCGCATCCCGACTATCTTGTCAACGTAGGTGATGGTAAGCGGGCAGGCCCATTCGCAGTAGCCGCAGGTAGTGCAGGCCCAGATGACGTCCTCGCTGATTTTGCCGCCGATGAGCGGCCTCTCTTCCGGCGCGCCTTTGTCGGGAGCCATGTCGGCGAGCGGCGTCGCGTAGAGGTAGTCGCGCAGGTCGTTGCAGTATTCGCGCGGCTTCAGCGGCTTCCCCGTGATGTTGGTCGGGCAATGTTCTATGCAGCGGCCGCACTCGGTGCAGGTGTAAAGGTCCAACATCTGCTTCCAACTGAAGTCCTGAATCTTGTTGACCCCGAAGTGCTCGGCCTCCAGGTTCATGGGCTTGATGTTCTTGTTCGGCTCCAGATCCCTGAAATAGACGTTGAAGAGCGCCGTGAAGACGTGGAAGTGTTTTGAATAGGGCAGGAAGTTCATGAAGCCGAAGAAGATCACCAGGTGCGCCCACCACATTACGTGATAGAGAAGCGCCAGGTTCTGGTGGCCAACGCCTCCGAGAAGCCCGGCTATGAAAGCGCCCGCCGGGGACCAGGCCTTCCAGGACGGATCGTTCAAGGCGATGAAGGCGCCGTCGGCCAACAGGTCGGTCACCATCAGCCAGCCGATGAGGTTGAGCGTAGCCCAGGCGTCCCATGAGTTGTGGACTCTTTCCAGGCGTCCCCTCAGCCTTCTCGCCGTGGCCATCAATATTCCTATGATGACCAGAACTTCAAAGACGTCCTTCGTCGTCTGGTACCCAAGGCCCCAGACGCCCAGCGCCTCGGTCATGTGGAAAGAGGGGAAGAGCCCTTCGGCGATCAGGGAAAGCGACCGGAGGCCCAGCACGCAGAAGCCCCAGAAAATCATCAGGTGGAAAACCCCGGCGTATTTGTCCCTGAGCATTCGTGTCTGAGCGAAAGCGTAAAGGAGGAGCCCCTTCAAGCGCTCTATGGGATGGTTGAACCGGTCATCGGGCACTCCGGCAACCAGCGCCATTACCCTGCGATAAATGGTGTTGGCGAATAGAGCCAGAGACGCGAAAACGAATCCCCAGAAGATCATCGTCTGAACTGGATGCATTAGCCCCTCCTGCGACATCGCCCCCGCCTCATGGCGGAAGGGCGTAGTATAAGCAATATGAACTTCCGAAAAAAGGGGGGCGGGCAACAAGCAACATTGATGTGACGAGCACCGAGCCGCCGGACCTGGATAGGACGTTTTCTTGGGAGGCCTGTGGTTAGCTAAGAGGAGAGGCTTCTTCGCTCAAGAGATTATTTACATGGGCACGGAATGGTTCAACGGCCCTTGGCCTTTGCCGATTTGGAATGGGTGCTGAACCGCTTTGGCGATGTACTGCTTCGCCTTCTCGACCGATTCGCCGACTCCGATGCCCTTGACGGCGAGGGCCGCGATTATCGCCGAGAAGGTGCAGCCTGCGCCCAGGGTGTTTCTGGTTGGGACGCGTTGCGCGTCGAAAACGTGGTGATGAGTCCCGTCGAACCAGAGGTCAAGAACGCGCGGGCCTTCAAATTGCCCGCCGGTCAGGACGACGTTTCTTGCTCCCATTGCCAATAGAGCTTCAGCGGCGCTTTTGGCTTCGGCCATATCGTGGACCTGGCGCCCGGTCAGGAGCGCGGCCTCGGAAGCTTTGGCGCAGATGACGTATGCTTTCGGAATCAGTTGGCTCTTTAGAAGCTCCTGCGCTTTTTCGTCCAGAAGCTGGGCGCCGGTCGAGCTTTCGATGAACGGATCAACGACCAGCAACTTGGTGAGGCCGTAGGCCTCAAGCAGGGAGGCAGTCATCTGCACGTTGTTGGCGGAACCGAGGAACCCGGTTTTCACTCCGTGAATAGGCATGTCAAGGGCCACCGCTTCTATCTGCTGTCCGAGGACCTCCATCGGCACGGGGTGGCACGCTTGAGCCCCCTGAGTGTTCTGGGCGAGGACCGCGGTTACGGCGGCGGCGCCGTAGACCCTGAAGGTCTGGAAGGTTTTGATGTCGGCGGCGAGCCCGGTGGCCCCGCTTGAATCAACGCCGTTGACCGTCAGTATCGTCCTGTTCATCGCCACCTCCCTGCCAAGTATACAGCCTTGAGGTTGCCAGCGCCAGGTTCTTTGAGAAGATTGTCAGAGCGCCGGCGGAGTGGGCAAGGACGATAGCCGTGAGCGGCTCAACCTGGATTGCCGAGCATGGTTTTGTTCCCTTTCGCACGAACGCCCGTTGCCGAGC
Source organism: Candidatus Aminicenantota bacterium (assembly GCA_027365515.1). GTDB lineage: Bacteria > Acidobacteriota > UBA4820 > UBA4820 > DSQY01 > JAEMPZ01. The sequence continues at coordinate 4,771 of DAHXMK010000160.1, read as the reverse complement.
TGGGCTCTGAACGCGCTGGTAAACCGAATCAGGGCGCCTGGCGCTACTCCTCTTGACATTTGCCGCCTCTTGGTGTAGATTTTTCCCCGTAAAGGGCGGCGGAAAGTTGCGCCGCCGGGAGGCGTACCGAAATTTCCGGTGTGGCTCCGAGCCTGTTTGGGTGGCCGTCAGGACACCGCACCTTGAATAAGATGGGTTTCTAGGCCGCATCCAGCCATGGGGGCTGGGCGCGCGTGTGCAAGAGGAAGGTTAAGTTATCAAGTTAAGGGCAAGAAAGGAGAAGAAGTTATGAGAAAGGTTCTTTTTGGTCTGATGGTTCTGGCTCTTCTTGGTTTGGTGGCTTGCGCAAAGCCCCCGCAGCAGCTCATTGACTCCGCGAAGCAGGCCGTTGACGCCGCCAAGGCCGCCGAAGCCGCCACTTACGCTCCGGATTCACTCAAAGCCGCAACCGACAAGGCCGCCGCTCTTGACGCCGAGCTGGCCGTCCAGAACGACAAGTTCTTCAAGAGCTACAAGCTGACCGAACAGCTCGCCAACGAGCTCAAGACCCTGGCCGACAAAGCCAAGGCCGATGCGGTCGCCGGCAAGGAGAAGGCCAAGGCTGACGCCACTGCCGCTATCACCGCCGCCGAAACCTCGATCAACGACGCCCGCGAGGCCCTCAAGAAGGCCCCCAAGGGCAAGGGTTCAACCGCCGATGTCGCCGCCATGACTGGTGACGTTGACGCCGCCGCGAAGGGCGTTGAGGATGCCAAGGCCGACATGACCGCCGAGAAGTTCCTCGACGCTCAGACCAAGGCCACCAACGCCAAGGCCGCCGCCGACAAGGTGAAGGCCGACGTGGAAGCCGCGATCGAACTCAAGAAGAGCACCAAGGGCGGCCATAAGAAATAAGTGATTTTCATCGGATGGTCGTTGTCCCACAATCGGGGGGCGGTTTCCGCCCCCCGGTTTTTTAGGCGAAGCGGAAAAGCAAGCCGGGTGGATTGACAAATGGTATTGTTCAACAGGCGAGCGGTTCCCAGGGCGGTCTTCCTTCTTTTCCTGCTGGCACTGGCGGCGTGGGCGTCGAGAGAACTTCCGCCGTATTTCGACGGCCACACGAGAATGCCCGCGGACCCCGGAGGGCACCAAGTCGAAATGATTCTCGACCGGGCCGACCGGGCCGGGGCGATGGAGTACGCCAGGGCCAAAAGGCTTCAGTGCGACGCCGACCTTTCATCGCTGAAAAGAGAGGTCGCTTTCCAGTCGTCGCTCGACTGGTACCAGAGGGACTACGGCAGAGCCCAGCGTCTTCATGATGAAGCCAGCGCCGATGCCTTAAGAATGTACGCTTCGGTCAAGGGGAGGGCCGACAAGGACAAGGCCGAGGCTCAAGAGCTAATCGCAAGGATAGAAGCTCAAATAGGCGACGCCCAGAACCTCGCCGAACACACGTCGGTTGACGCCTACGTGAGGCAGCGGCTCGCCTCGTCGGAAATCCAGTTAAAAAACGCCAAGGCCCTGCTTGCCAAGGGCAGGTACGGCGCGGCCGTCGGCTCGGCGAGGGAGGGGCTCAAGGCCGTCGAAGTCAGCTCCGAGAGGAGCCGCGGGCTTCTGGCCAGGTTTGACGACCCATCGTCCGTCAGCAGGTGGCGAAGCTGGGTGAGCGATGCGGTGCAGGAGAGCAGGCGCTCCGGCATCGCGCTCGTGGTGATCAAAGAGAGGCACCTCTTGCAGGTGTATAAGAACGGGCGGGTAGTCCGCTCGATACAGGTTGACCTGGGCGCTTACTCGCTGAGGCAGAAGAGCTACGCTGGCGACCGGACGACGCCGGAAGGGCGTTACCACATAACGAGGAAGAAGGGCTTTGGGCAGAGCAAGTACGGCTTGGCTCTGTTGCTGAACTATCCCAACGAAGATGACTTGCGCCGGTTTCAAATGGCCAAGGCTCGCCACGAGCTTTCGGGACGAAGCCGGATAGGCGGGCTTATCGAGATCCATGGCCAGGGGGGAAGGGGAGAGGACTGGACCGACGGGTGCATAGCGCCCAGTGACGCGGACATGGCGTGGCTGTATAATCAGGCGAGCGTCGGAACGGTGGTCGCCATCGTCGGCAGCGATGGTTCCGACGGCCCGATTCGTTCGAGCTTGAGGCGTGTAAGGAGAACCAATGAGCGTCCTGGCGCCTGAACCGGCGGAGATGGCTCCAAAGCCGAAGAGGCGGTGGCCGCGCCTGCTGGCGTGGGCGCTCGCCTTCTTGTTCGTCGTGGCCGCGTGCATTGCGATAGCTGCGGCCGGGACCGGATACAGCTACGGGCCGCTTTCCAAAGAGACCGCCTCGCGTTGCGTGGCGCCGGAGCCCGAGGAGCTTCGCGGCGATGAAGCCCCGAAAGCGGCCAACTCCGCGGAGAAGAGCATCGAGAAGCTCGCTCCCAAGGGCGACTTCATCGTAATTGACCGCGTGGAAAACAGGCTCTACCTGCGCGAGGGCGACCAGGTCTTGTTGGACGCCGTCGTTTCGGCCGGGGCCGGCTCCGTTCTCGAAGACCCGTCGGGAAAGAGAAAATGGGTTTTCGACACCCCCGTCGGCCGATTCAAGGTCAAGGGCAGGCGCCAGGACCCGCTCTGGACGGCGCCCGACTGGGACTATATCGAGTCCGGAGAACCTTTCCCAAAGCGGTATTCCGACAGGACGCAGGAGGGAATGCTTGGTGAGTACGCCTTGGATCTCGACGTGCCCGGGTACATGATCCACGGGACGCTCTACACCAGGCTTTTAGGCAGGAACGTAAGCCACGGCTGCGTTCGCGTTGGACGCGATGATTTGAGGGTCTTATGGAAAAAGTGCCCCATCGGTACATCCGTTTTTATATTCTGACGCGCGGCGCGCTGGCGGCCCTTCTATTGGCGCTTGCCGTTTTGGCCTTGGGCTGTTCTTCGCGGAAGCCCGCGGAGGTTCCCGCGTTTTCTCAAGAGAGGCTCGCGCTCTTGAGGGAGCCGTTGGCCGCCTCCGGCCATTACTACTACGAGTTGCGCCTCAATGAAAAAGAGATCGTCCTCTGCCACTCCGGCGTTGACATCATGCACTACAAGGCGCTCGGCCTCTCGGTGGGACTGCCTAGGGCGGTGTGGTTCACGAGGGGAAGCTACGACAAGTGGATAGGAATCGTCTGGGGCGGAGCGAAGCTCGACCCGCCGCTGGTCATCGAACGCGTCCGCATCATTCCGGGCAACCAGTCCACTCTGCCCACGCCGGACGAAGCCGGGTTGGTGCCCCCGACAATGGAGGAGCTGACGCCCGTTCCAGCCTCGTACAAGATTTTGTTTCCGGACTCGCGCTGCATCCAGGTGAACCTTCAGGGAGAGATCACGGGCAAGCAGAAGCCGGTCAGCAGGGTCAAGATATGGTGGCACGACTTTCTCCAGGGGCTGGGAATCCGAAAGGCCGCCGGGCTCCGCCTGATGCTTGAGATGGACGCCAAGAGCGGCGCCTCGCTCTACAGGACTTTTCAACCCTCGCCGGAATTCCTCGTGATCCCCTAGCGAGCTGGCGTGGTGCCTCCGCGGCCGCTGGCTATGCTGAACTGCGCTTGTCCGGGGGCGCTCCGCTTGTGTGGCGGCTGTGCTTGGGGTAAACTTCAACCCTGAGAGGGCATCACATGGCCGCGAAGGGCTTCGTTAAATATCTGCTTCGGACTGCCGGCGTAGTGGCGCTCTCGCTTTTCATGGCGTTTCTGCTTCTGCACGTCCTGTTTCAGCCCTTCCAGGTTTCGGGACGAAGCATGTACCCGGCCCTAAACGAGCGTGACTGCCTTTTGGTGGACAGGGTGGCCTTCCATTTCTCAAGCCTTCAGCGGGGCGACATAGTGATCCTTCGCTCGCCGTTGAACGCGCGCTATCTCGTCAAGAGGCTCGCGGCCGTCCCAGGAGACGTCGTCGAAACGGGCGCCGACGGAACCTTCAAGGTCAACGGCCAAGTGGTCGCCACCGCCACCGATGACGCGGGCCTTCCTCGTCAAGCGCCCGGAAAGGTCCGGCTGGCGAAAGGCGACTATTTCTGCCTGGGCGACAACCTCCCGGCAAGCGAGGACAGCCGCGCCTTCGGGCCGGTCACGTCGAAAGAGATATACGGCCGGGTGCTCTTCAGGTACTACCCGTTTCAGGCGATCGCAAACGCTCAGGAGAGGCGCCCGTGAACAGCCAGCCGTCGGTTCCGCTCCAGGGCGACTTCTCCGCTCTCGGCCTTCCCGAGCTTCTCGATTATCTCCACACGATGGCCAAGACCGGCATCCTGCTCGTGCGAAACGGCGCCGTCACGAAGACCCTCCATTTCAAGAAGGGGCTGGTCGTCTTCGCAACGTCGAACGTCCCGGAGGAGCGCTTCGGCGACATGCTCGCCCGCTCCGGAAAGATATCGCCGGAGCAGCTCGCGGCGGCGGCCTCCCACATAACCAGGGGGAAGAGGCTGGGCAAGATCCTCATCGAGATGCAGGCGATAACGCCGAAGGACCTGTGGAACGAGGTGCGCCACCAGGTCCAGGAGATAGCCTACAGCTTGCTCAAGTGGGATTCCGGCTCCTTCCAATTCTACGAGGGCGAGGAGAGGACGGGCGAGAACATAACGACTTCGCTCACGGTGCCTGAGCTTCTGCTGGAAGGATTGAGGCGGGTCCAGGACCCCAAGCTTTTCGAGCAGCGCTTTCCCACGAAGGACGTCATCTTCGAGCGCGTCCAGCCGGCGCAGCGCCCGCAGAACCTGCGTTTCGAGGAGTACGAGAAGCACGTTTTC
>DAHXMK010000158.1 GCA_027365515.1 Candidatus Aminicenantota bacterium | reverse complement strand
AGGAGATACGCCTGACGCTGGCGTACCAGCGCGAGCGGCTCGGCGGCGCGCAGATCAGGGCCGTTTTAACCCGCCGGTCACTGGGTTCGCTCTCCCTGCCTTTGGAAGAGGCCCTCGCGAACGAAACCGAAGTCGTTCCGCTCGTTGAACGGCTCCCCGCAAGCGGCGCCGAGAGGAGCGACATGACGCTGCCGCTCTTTGGCGTACTGGAGGATTAGCGTGAAGCGCCTCAGAAACAACCTTGCCACCGAGCCCTTCATAAACAGGCGGGTTCCGGTTGCCGTAGCCGCTTCGCTCATTGGTCTGGCTTTTCTGGCCACGGTTCTCAGCGCGGCGCTCTTCGGCCTTCGCGGCGGGAAGTACCGAAGCCAGCGCAATACGCTTTCGGAGCAGCGCGCAAAACTTGAAAAGCTGGGCCGGGAGTTGAACGAGGAGCAGCAACTTCTGAAGGGGCAGGCCGTGGCCGTATACGCCTCTGAAGGCGGCTTCATGTCCGGTGTCCTCGCCCAAAAAAGATTCGACTGGATAGCGATGCTCGACAAGGTCGAGTCCATCAAGCCTTACGGCGCCAGGTTTACGGATGTCTCCCCCCAGCACGACGACAAGGTGGGATGGAAGATCAACATAAAGGGCGAGGCCAACAGCAGGGATGAGATCCTCAAGCTTGAGGCGAACCTCTTCGCGAGCCCCTGCTTCAAGGAGCCCCGCCTGATAAGGGAGGGCCGCCAGCCTAACGGCTCGACCCTTCAATTCGAGGCTACCGCCGTCTATCTGCCGGAGGCGAAGACGTGAACGTCAACGTTGACCGCCTCATCAGAAAAGGCTTTGTCAAAGCCGTTGTATCGGCTGTGGCTGTTCTCGCATTGAACGTCCTCGTCTATTTCTTCGGCATCGCCAGGCTGGGAGCCGTGACGGCATTGCAGAAGAACGAGATAGAGGCCAACAACCGCAAGATAGCGGAGATGCAGGCTCAGAGAGACGCGGCTGCGGAAAAGGCTTCAATATACAAGCAGGGCTCCAAGGTTCTTGAAACCCTCGGCAAGGACTATTTCAAGACGAGGGCAGAGCGCTTCGCCGAACTACAGAAGGACCTTCAGAAGCTTCTGGAGGCCAACGGCCTGACGAACGACAGCATGGCCTACACCTACGGCCAGGAGCCCAAGGATTCGCAGAAGAGCGCATGGCGCCACGATTACGTCACCGTGCAGATTCCTCTTGCAGTCTCCGGCTCCTATCCTCAGGTGAAGAAGTTCATCTCGGACTTGCAGGCGTCGCCCCAGTTCTACATCATAAATGACATCGGCCTTTCCACCTCAACGCAGGGCGCGGTTCTGTTGAACGCGCGCATCGCCGTAACCACGCTGTTTCTCGCGGACGGTAGCGAACCAGTCGTGCGGACGAAGAATGGTAGCGCGAACAAGGAGTCCTCATGAAAAGCGCCGGCCGATGGCCCCTTCTTTCTCTTTCGGCCTGCCTTGTCTCGCTCGCCTTGTCCTGTTCCGGTGATGGCCGGGCCGCTGGCGCCCGCAAGACCCAGGATATAGAGGACACTGGTGTAGCGCGTCACGCCGAAGCGGCGAGAACCAAGAAGAGCGCTCCGGCGGCACTTCCTGTCCTCAGCCTCGACGGCCTTTTTGGCGAGGCCGCGCCCGATGAACAAGCCGCAGCTTCGCAGCCGCAAGCGGCGAGGAACCTTTTCTCCTTCGAGGAAGATCCGGTGGTGGTCGCCGAGAGGCAGCGCCAGGCCGAAGAAGCCCAAAAGGCCCAGGAAGCGGCGGCGAAAAAGGCGGCCGAGGAGGCGGCGAAGCAACAGGAGTACATCCGCGCTAATCCTCCCCCGCCCCAGCCCCCGGCCATAACCTTTTCGTTCATCGGGTACATGGGGCCGCCGGAAAACCGCATAGGCGTCTTTTCGGTCCCAGGCTCCAACGGCCCGGTCCTGGCAAGGGCCGGCGATCACATAGCGCAACGATTTGTCGTAAAAGAAATAGGTTACGAATCGGCCGAGATCGGCTTTGACGGGTTCACCGAGACCAAGCGAATTTCACTTATGCCAGGAGGGGGCCAACCCTAATGAAGACCTCCATTTTTAGAGCACTCCTGATTCTCCCGTTGACGGCAATGCTTGCCTGCGGTTCCGCCGCCTACTACCAGGGCAAGCGGCTTTACGAGCGAGGACATTACGACGACGCCGTGACCTACCTTCAAAAGGCGCGCGACGAGCGGCCCAAAGACCTCAGGGTAGAGACAACGCTCGTGAGGGCCAAGCTCGCCGCGTCCCAAAAACACCAAATGGCCGCCAACATTGCTCTGGCCCGCAAAGACTATCAAACAGCCATGACGGAACTCCAAAAGACACTCGCCTTTGACCCGAGCAACCAAAAAGCGCAGGACGATCTTGATAGGGTTATTCGAATCCTTACCGAAGCGGAGCAGAAGGCCAGGCAATCCCAAATCACCATTGACGAAATGAAGCGGCAGGCCGACGAGGAGAGCAAGGGCAGGATGCTCGATCCGGCGTCGAACATCCCACTGGTCCTCAAGTTCACCAACACGCCGGTCAAGACGATCTTCGACGCCATATCAAAGGCGAGCGGGATCAACTTCATCTACGACGAGCGGGCCGATACGCAGAAGCGGGTGACGATTGATTTCTCGAACGTAAGGATGGAACAGGTCCTCGACTACCTGATGCTCCAGACAAAGCACTTCTACCAGGTGCTCGACCCGCACACCCTCATAATCATTCCCGACAACAAACAGAAGCGGGACGAGTACGAGCAGCAGGTCATGCGAACATTTTATCTCTCAAACGCCGACGCCAAGGACGTCTTCCAGTTGGTACGCTCCATTCTCCAGACCAGAAAAATGGCGATGAGCCAGGACCTCAACTCCATCACGATCAAGGACACGCCAGAGATGGTTGCACTCGCCCAGCGGATAATAGAGGCCAACGACAAGAGCAAGGGCG
>DAHXMK010000145.1 GCA_027365515.1 Candidatus Aminicenantota bacterium | reverse complement strand
TTGGGAACATTCCAGAAAGCTACACGTCTCTTCCGGAGCCTATCTTCGCGCCAGGGTTGACGATTACCGACGCCACGTCATTCCTGCCGGCCGAAGCGAAGGATGCCGCCGCGCGCGCGACGCCGCTGAGGCGAAACGGGCTGCCGGAGGACATCGCCGGAGCCGTGCTTTTTCTCGCCTCCGACGCCTCGCGCTTCGTGACCGGGCAGTACATCCCAGTCAGCGGCGGAATCATGATGCTGTGACCTCCGTGGCCGTTTGCCAACGCGAGCACGAGGGGGTTATGCTTTTTCCGGGGAGGGATGCATGAGAGCGATTACCGCGTTTGGAGCGGCCGGCGAAGTCACCGGGAGCAAACACCTTCTAGAAGCCGATGGGGCGAGGATTCTCGTGGACTGTGGCGTCTTTCAGGGCCGCCGCGAGGAGGCATACCGCAAGAACTCCTCATTCCCGTTCGATCCGGCTTCCATGGCCGCCGCCGTCAACAGCCACGGCCACCTGGACCATTGCGGCAGCTACCCTCTTCTAGCCAAGAAGGGATTCGCCGGGGATATAGTCAGCACCTCGGCGACGAGGGACCTGGCCGCGCTGGTGATGATGGATTCGGCCCACATTCAGGCCCACGACTCCGGCTTCCTTGAAAAGCAGCAGCGCAAGCGGCCGCAGCCCTGGCGCAAGATAATGGCGCCGCTCTTTGACGAGCGCGACGTCAACGCGGCGCTCCGCCACTACGTCGCCGTTGACTACGGAAGGCCCAGACAACTGGCCGACGGAGTCGCGCTGACGCTTTACGACGCCGGCCACATCCTGGGCTCTGCCATGGCGAGGTTCGAGATCGGCGCTGGCGGTGGCGGGCTGGCCGTCGGCTTCACGGGGGACCTTGGCAGAAGAAACATGCCGATCATCAGGGATCCGGAGACGCTGCCTCCGGTTGATTACCTGGTATGCGAGAGCACGTACGGCGACAGGCTCCACGACCCGATGGAGACGGCGATGGACGATCTCGCCGAAGCGATCAAGGGAACGGCCGCGAGAGGGGGAAGGGTCATCATCCCGTCATTCGCGGTCGAGAGAACTCAGGAGCTGATCTATTTTCTGCACAAGCTCCATGACGCGGGAAGAATTCCGTCACTGCCGGTTTACGTGGACAGCCCGATGGCCGTGTCGGCAACGGCCATATTCCGTGCCCACCCGGAGTGCTACGACGCGGAGACCGCGCGCGACTTTCCATTCGCGGGCGGGAGCCCGTTCGCCTTCGACTCGCTCCACTACGTCACCTCCGCCGACGAATCCAAGAAGCTGAACGACCTGGCGATGCCGTGCATCATAATAGCCTCCTCTGGAATGTGCGAGGGAGGAAGAATTTTACACCACCTCGTTCACGGCGTTTCGGACCCGCGCAACACGATCCTGATCGTCGGCTTCATGGCCGGGCACACGCTGGGGCGGGCGCTGGCCGACAAGCTTACCCAGGTCAAGATATTCGGCGAGCCATATTCGGTCAAGGCGCGGGTGAAGATCCTCAACTCGTTCTCGGCCCACGCCGATTGGAAGGAGATAGTCTCGTGGGTCTCAAGCCTGGACACCCGCAGGCTGAAAGCGGTCTTCCTCGTTCACGGCGAGCCGGCGGCTCAGGCGCACTTGAAGGCCAGGCTTCTTGAAAAGGGAATCAAGCGGGTGGAGATACTCGCCGAGGGTGAGAGCGTGGAACTTCGCTGATTCGTCGTCACGCAGGGAAGGAGGCTGGCCAGATGTTGAGGGGAAGCGGCGGAAACCTGTTCATCATGGTGATTCAAGGGCTTCCCTTATGGGTGGCTTGGATTCTCGGTGGAATGCTCTGCTTTCTCGAATGGAAGAAGTCGCCTCGCGCCTCGGCGATGGCGTTGGGCGCCATCGGCCTCATGGCCGCCAACTGGCTCGCCTCGCGCCTGTTCTACGGCGTGATCCTTCCCAGGGCGGGGTCCGGCTTCTTCGGTTACGGCGGCGCCGGTTTCGCCATGGCCTCATTCCTCTTCTCCGCCGTCGAGGCCGCCGCGGTCGGCCTTCTCATCGTCGCCGTTTTCCAGGAGCGGAAGGCGGCTACTGGCTCAACTGGCCAAGTATCTTGAGAAAGCCGTCGTAGGGCATCGCCTGCCAGCTCTCGGCGTAGAGAGCGCCGCTGGCCCGCGATATGAGCGAGACCTTGTGGGCCGTCTCGACGTCGGGCGCCTCGTAGATATCCATGAAATCGTAGGGGCCTAGAATGGCGTAGTGGCTCAGCCACTTCACCTGGGGACATGACTCCTTGACCTTGTGGAGCCACCTCTCCCCCATGCTTTTCCGCTGGCCGGCGTCGTGCAGCCCGCCCGATGACATCCTCGTCATGAGAACGAAAGTCGGCATGGAACCCTCCTCTATTTCGAGTCAGAGCCCGCCTTGTTGTCAATCGAGTCGTCAACCTGCTTGAGCTGGGTCTCCTCCTTCGCCTGAATCTGTTTCATTTCCTTTCTGACTTTTTCGATGTTGGCCGGCCGCGCCTGAGCCGGCGCTGTCTCGATCGACGAGAGTGCGTAGCGCACGGCGAGCACCAGAAGCAGGATCAACAGAATGGCCACTCCAGCGCCGCTAATCTTTCTTCCCATGACCATCTCCTTAAGTGGCGGATGTCCAAACGCGCCGCCCTTACTGGTAGAAATTTAATGCCTCCACCACGACGGCGCAACCCGGCCGCCGCGAACAAGCGGGCGAGCGGTTGCCGTCCAGAAGCAAAGTCATTAGATTGTCCATAGCGCCATGGCGCTTTTGAAAAGGCGCGGGGAGGCTAGCAATGTCTGGACAGCACGGCCACGGACACAAGAAGGGCTACAAAGGACCATGGTTCGAGGACAAGGGGAAATCGGTCCCGGGCCACCACGGCGAGGAGTCACACGGCGGCGGCCAGGGCCACCAGCAGCAGGCGCCACAGCAGGCCCCTCATAGCGTGAAGGTGCCTCAGCAGGCGCCGAAACCATAGTCGGTTGCGATACGGCTATTTGGCCTGGTTGGGCACGATCGCGGACAGGTCGGCCACCTTTTCGAAAAGGGCGACGAGCCGCTGAAGGAGGGCCAGGCGGTTTCGCTGAAGGGCCGCTTTCGCCGGGTCCTTCCCCCCCGGATCGCACATCACCATAACGTCGTCGAAGAACTCGTCCACCGCCGGGCGCAACCCGGCGAGGCGCCTGAGGAAGCTCACGTAGTCAGAGGCCGCAAGCATGTTTTTGGTTTCTTCTTCGGCGGCCGCGAGCGCATTGAAGAGGCCCCTCTCGCCGGCGCCCTCCTTTTCGTCCTCCCGCAAAAACTTGCTGGCGTCAACGGCAAACAGCGGTTGATCCTTGGTCAGGTTCCTCGCGCGTTTGTGGGCGACGGAGAGATGGTCGAAGTCTTCTGGAAATTCGTCGCGAACTTGGTGAAGCGCCTCCAGGCGGAGACGCATCTCTCCAAGGTCGGCCAGGCCTTGCGACAAGACAGCGTCCACTTCGTCGTAGGTGAGCGGAGAGGATGGCGCGGCGGGCTGGCCTTGCGCGGCTGGCGCATAAATTCTCTGACCCTCCCATTGAAATCGCGCCCGCTCGAGCAGGAACGACGAGAGAGCATCGTAACAGCCTGGCGCCTCTTTGCGGAGAAATTTGCCTAGGTCGAAGTGGAAGCCGTGGTTCCGGGAGCGGAGGTCGCTTGCGTAGCCGGGCGCGGAGAGAATCTTCACCACCTCAGACGCGGCGCGGCGCAGGCCGAAGGGGTCTTTTGATCCCGTCGGCACGAGGCCGATCGAGAAGAACTGAATCAGCGTGTCGAGCTTGTCGGCGAGCGCGACGACGATGCCGAGGCATGGGTGCGCCATATCGAAATGGTCAAACATCGGCGTCCCGTAGTGTTCACTGATGGCCCGCGCGATTGAGGGGTTTTTGCCTTGAGCTTTCGCGCAAAGGCCGCCGGCGATGCCTTGCAGAGAGGTGAACTCCTTTTCTTGGACGAGAAGCGACGCCAGGTCGGCCTTGCAGAGCTTCGCCGCCTCGCCCGCAAAATCAGCGCTTTCGTTGAAGAGGGGGGCGAGCTTCCGCGCGAGCGCCTCCAGGCGCAAAGCCTTGTCGTGGTATGTCCCCAGCTTCGGGTGATAGACGATTCCCTTCAGCTCTTCAAGCCGCCGCTCCAGTGGCACCTTGACGTCGTGGTCGTAGAAGAACTTCGCGTCGGAGAGGCGCGATATCGTCACGTTTTCGTTGCCCTTCTTGATCAGCCCCTTGGCGTCTTCGGGCCCGTCCATCACGGCCAGAAAACAGGGACGCAGCGCAGCGCCGGTTTCGGTTATTGGAATTGTCGCGAGCGGCTCGCCCGGCTCGTCGGTGGCGTAAACGGCGAACGACTTCTGGTGCTCTTTCAAACAGGTCGCGAAGATAGGCTCCGGAAGAGACGTGTAGCTTTCTGGAATGTTCCCAAGAAAGGCGGACGGGTATTCGCAAGTGAAGACAAGCGTTTCGAGAAGGCCGCCGGAGATGTCATCCGTTTGATCCCTAAGATGAACATCCCAAGCGCCGTTGGTTTTCGCGGCTAGCGTGGTAAGCTCCCGCTCGATTTTTTCCTTGCGCTCTTTCGGATCGGCGATCACGCAATCGTCGCGGAGCTTCTCGAAGTATTCATCGGGAGAGTGAATTTCGATTTCGCGCGCGCCATGAATCCTGTGGCCGCGGCTGATGCGGCCAGAGGCAACGCCTTTTATTTTGAGCGGAACGGCTTGATCGCCGAAAAGCGCCACGACCCAACGGACCGGCCTGACGAAAAGCTGTTCGCCGGTGCCCCAGCGCATGGCTTTTGGCAGGTAGAGGGCGTCAACGGCCGCCGGAATGATTTCGCCAAGGAGCCTTGCCGTGCTTTTGCCAGCGACCTCGCGCGTGAACCCAACGCATGCGCCCTTCTGGCTTTCGACTTCACGAAGCTCGCCAAGGCTCACGCCCTGCTTGCGCGCGAACCCTTCTGCGGCTTTCGTCCAATTCCCATTGGCATCTTTCGCGATTGAGAGATTCGGGCCCACCATTGTTTCCTGACGGTCGGCCTGCTTCTCTGGGAGTTCCTCCAATAAGAAACCGATCCGGCGTGGAGCGGCTATGAGGCGCTTCGACAGAAAAGCCACGCCTGATTCCTTCAATCCATCCGCCACGCGTGACGACAACTCGTCAGCCAGCCTCTTCGCCATCCCCGCCGGGATTTCCTCGGTGCCTATCTCCAGAAGAAAGTCAGCCATTGGCCACCCCGGCTTCTTTCGCTGGGGCGAATCTCTTCACGTACACCTCCGCCGCTTGGCAGGCGAGGCGGCGCACCCGCTTGATGTAGTCGGCCCTAGCCGCTACCGATATCGCGCCCCTCGCGTCAAGGATGTTGAAAGCGTGGCTCGCCTTCAAACAGAAATCGTAGGCTGGAAGGTGAAGCTCCTTTTCCAGAAGCCTCATGCTCTCCTTCTCGTATTCGTCGAACCAGCGGGCCATCACGTCGGTCCGCGCCTCCTCGAAATCGTAAACCGAAAACTGGCGCTCGGCCTCCCTGCGCATGTCGCCGTAGGTAAAACGCTCGTTCCAGGGGATGTCGTAAATGTTCCCGATGCCGTTCAGGAACATGCAGAGCCGCTCGATGCCGTAAGTGATTTCAACGGTGATCGGCTTCAGCTCGATTCCGCCCGCCTGCTGGAAATAGGTGAACTGCGTGATCTCGGTGCCGTCGAGCATCACCTGCCAGCCGACTCCCCACGCGCCGAGCGTCGGGGCTTCCCAGTTGTCCTCCTCGAACTTCAGGTCGTGCTCCTTGAGGTTGATGCCGAACGCGCCCAGGCTCCCGAGATAAGTCTCCTGTATGTCGCTCGGGCTCGGCTTCATGATGACCTGGAACTGATGGTGTTTCTCGACGCGCTGTGGGTTTTCGCCGTAACGCCCGTCCCTTGGGCGCCTGCAGGGCTCGACGTAGGCGCTGGCGTAATGGTTCGGCCCGAGGACGCGGAAGAAGGTCTCGGGGTTCATCGTCCCCGCTCCCTTTTCCAGGTCGTAGGGCTCCGCTATCAGACAGCCCTCCTTCGCCCAGAACGACTTCAAATTTTCAATGAGAGCCTGCATCGTCACCATAAGCATTCTCCAGGGTTTCGCGCGCGGCGAGCGGCCTGCCTAGAAAGGCCGCCAGTGCCAAATATATCATGGAACCCAGCTCGTTTGCCGCCTTGCCTTGAAAGGCGGAGGGCTCAAGCTTGCCGAGCGGGGACTTCATTACGCGCCCCATCAGAAGCTCGGCCTCCGGCCCGACGGGCTGCCCCTGCCCCATCGCATCGCCGCGGCATGAAGCGCAGAGCCACCCCGAATGGCCGGCCTCGTATAGAAGCGGCCTCGGATCGGCCCCGCAGCCGACGCACCTGTCGGGCGATGGCAAAACGCCGTGAAGCCTTAGAAACCACGCGCCGAAGTAGAGCCACGCCAGCCGCGGCTCGATGCCGCTTCTCATGTTGTCAAGGACCGTTCCCACGAGGCGGAAGGTCTCCTCCTCCTGGCTTCCCTCCACGAGCCCCCGTTGAAGAACCTCTTGCATCGAGGCCAGGACGGCCGAGCGCTTCCACTCCCCGTACAAATCCAGCGAGCCCGAAACGAGGTCGCATGCGCGAAGCTGCCCGAGCGGGGCGTGCTCCTTCCTCGCTATTGCCGCCTCGACGCGGCTGAAGGTTTCCAGCGTTCCGCGCAACGGGGACTTGAGGCGCTTCGCCCCTTTGGCGACCGCCTTCATTACGCCCCAGTTTCTTGTGAAGAGGGTCACGATCAGGGATGACTCGGTCAGCGGCGCGCGAGCGATGACGTAAGCCTCGCCCTTGAAAGTCTCCATTGGGCTGGCGCGCTAGAGAGGGCCGTTTGAGATCGATATCTTGCTTTCATTGTTACCGGTAACTGCAAAATCGTCCATGTCCATTATGCTGGCTCCTCAGCAACCAAGCGGTTATGCTGCCGCAAGCTATAATGTGCTCAAGGCTCTGGCCCGGTCAAATTCACAATTGAAATAGTCATCACTCGCTTGCGCCGACACTCTGCGCAGCTAACCCAAGGAGAAAGAAATTTACGGTCGATATTACAGCATCTCCTCCATTGTAATCAAAGAATCCGCCAATAAGAAAACATGCTAGCACCGCCAAACCGCCATACTTCAGGCTAGGGTCCACTTGCTTGAAGATGGCTCGCGCAATAAGATAAATAAGAAGAAAGAAAAGCAAGAGCCCAATAATGCCCGAAGATATAAGGATCATTATGTAGTGATTGTGGGCATGGCACGTTGTCATGAAACCTGTAAATGTGGGATAGTGTATTAAGTTACGATATGGATCTTTGAAGGGCTCGGCGACCATTTGGTAAGTTCCGGGGCCCCAGCCAGCGATCGGATGGGCTTGCCAGGTGTGCAATCCCGCGATCCAAAGATAGAACCTTTCCGCAACGCTCGGGTTAGACATGTCGAACATTTCTCTGAAGCGATTCTGTATAGAGGCCGGTCCTAAAAACAACAGGCATGCCGCTAGGAGCGCACCGGCGATGGCTCCGCTCACTACCCATCGTCTCCCTCGCCCCGACGCCACAGCGAGGGCGCCACCAACCATAGCCAACCAGTAGCCACGCGCCATGCTTATCACAAGCTCGATGGCTCCAAAGGTGCCACCAACTGTATATTCCCAGCGCGGGAGCGGCCGGTCGTGGCCATAGACAGATCGCGCAGCGAGGAAAATAGTTGATAAACACACAGCCCCGCCTAGTATCACATGATGGCTAAAGAATCCCGTGGGTGGGTTGCCCCCCCCCTGAAACGCGTGGCTAGGCCAGTCATACCCCGACACCATTTCAAAAAAAGACATTAGCATGCTAGTTGTCAAGGAGGACGCAAGCATCATAAGGAATAGCCAATCATATCGCCGAACTTTCTTGGGAAGGGCTGAAGCAGCAATGAATGCCGTCCAAGACCAATACTTTGTCACATTCATAGCAACCGATGGGCCTAGAGGGCTCATCAATCCAGCTATGGTGTTCCATAGAAAGAAAGCCAACATTGCCATTTGAGGCGCGCCGGGCTTCCAACGGCCTCTGATCATTCTGGCCAATAGGAAAAGAGTGACTCCCCCCAATCCTATGTTAATTCCAGCGAGACTCACGCACGAAGAGAGCGCGAAAACCAGGTAAAAAAATACCTCGCAGTACACTACCATTCTCTTATCAAGCTCCGCTTCCACGATATTGCTCCACACTTGATTGAGCAAGGCCCGCAATCCATTCCTTGGGAGAAATTAGTTCATGCGGAATTTGCCACCGAAGGAACTTGTAGCGGAAATGCGATATGCCCTTTTGTGGCCGTAGATTCATCATGTTCCTTAGCTTCAGAATTCTCTTTTGAAGTAGACGTCTGGTCGAGTCAATGGAAAATGTCTTCTGCGGAGCGCGAGAATATTGCCCCCAACCTATGGAACCGCATAGCCCTACTCTTACAAAGTGAGGGGAGCCAAGTATGTCCTCGCTGAAAACGCGAATTGGCCCATCAAAGATATTAAGCACGTCATGTAAAGCAATTATCGCGCCGTCTTCGAGCCACGGATGAAACAAGTCAAAATCCGCTTTGGTCCCACCATAGGTATGGTCGCCGTCTATCCATAGGAGACGAATCTTACTGCTCCATAGTGGAGCCAGTTCTTGTGATGTCATTCGGTGGAATCGAACTCTATCAGTGACACCATGAATACTAAGATTTGATTCAAAGTCCGCCTTGGCAGATAGAGCGCCCCCTAAATCAGGATCGGTCGCAGAGGGTGATGTCAATGGATCTACTGCATATACTGCGCTATCTCCAGCAAATTTGCTTGCTTTAGCTAAGATGATGGTTGAACGCCCCTTAAAACTTCCTATTTCCAATATTGATCCTGGTGCTGTTGGATAAGCAGCCAAGAGCGAGAGAAAACGCATCTCACGTATCGAAAGATGCCCTTCTACCCCTTCGGCTTCTTTTACAAGTTGGTCAACATATTGTTCGTAATTGTCTGGCAACATTCGCAACGAGGCACCTCCCCAGAGAATCAACCGCGGCCACGGAATTCCTCAAGCCTGGTTTCGATGAATTCCTTCATTTCCCGAACGAACCGCTCTTTCGTGAATCGCGCCACGTTGTTCCGAAAAGAGGCGCTCTTGAAACGGTGGGCCTCCCTGTCGAGCCGCTGAATCGCCGCGCAGAGCGAATCAACCGTGGGCTCCGAGAAGAGCAAGCCGGTAGCTTCCCCGAAATCATCGCCGTCCGGAGCGGAGATTGTCTCCGTCGCGCCGCCGATCCCATAGGCGATCACCGGCGTCCCGGCGGCCTGGGACTCAATCGGAGTGATGCCGAAGGCCTCCTCGCCGGGGAAAAGCAGCGCCTTGGCGCGGGCCATCTCGGAGGCCATTTCGTCGTCCGAGACC
>DAHXMK010000144.1 GCA_027365515.1 Candidatus Aminicenantota bacterium | reverse complement strand
AAACCAGCGTCGAGTCTGGCTTGACCGAGACCACGCCGCCCTTCATGAGCGAAGCGAGCCCGGCCATTACGAGGAAGCCCCCAACTAGGAGGACGCCCACAAGGACAAGGAAAATGATGAGCCCCCACCTGCGCCGCTTCGGTAGGGGGGCCTGAGAAACATCTTGCTGATTCGTCATCTTCGTCTCCTGCATGGCCACTGCCTGGCCAGGATCATCCTACGCCGCGATGGCACCCTTAGTTTACTCTTCCTTGCCGCCGGAGTCACAGCAGGCCTTCACGGCCGCGAGCGGCAAACCCGCAATGCGCGCCGCTCGGCTCAGGTCGCCGCCGCAAAGCTTGGCCACCTGCCTAACTCGCCACGCCTTCTCGGCTTCGAGAAACGCTTCCGGGTCGCCATGGACCGGAGGCGGCGGGTCGGTACCGGCAGTCTGCCTCGGTCCCGCGAACGGCTCCGGCCCGATGGAGCCATCTTTGCCAGCCAAAATAGCCGCCCGCTCGATCCGGTTCATAAGCTCTCTCACGTTCCCCGGCCACTCCTGCGCCGCCATCTCGCGCACCGCTTCCTGGGAGAAGAAGAGCGAGCGCCGCCCCATCTCCTTTCTCAGCCTGTCGAGCGCGGCTTCGGCGATGAGGGGTATGTCCTCCCTGCGCTCTCTAAGCGGAGGGATCAGGATCGGGAAGGCGTTTAGCCTATAATAGAGGTCCTTCCTGAATTGGCCCTTGGCGACCATACTTTCAAGGTCGCGGTTGGTGGCGCATACGAGGCGGACATCAACGGTCACCGGCCTCAACCCGCCTATCCTCAAAAAGGAGCGCTCTTCAATCACCCTGAGGAGCTTGGCTTGCAGCTCCTGGTGCATCTCCCCGATCTCGTCGAGAAACAGGGTGCCCCGGTGGGCCAGCTCGAACTTTCCCATCCGGGCTTCGTGCGCCCCGGTGTAGGAGCCCTTCTCGTGGCCGAAGAGCTCGTTTTCGAGCAATCCTTCCGGCATGGCCGCGCAGTTCACCGCCACGAAGGGCTGGCGAGCCCGCGGGCTCGCTCCGTGAATCGCGCGGGCGAAAAGCTCCTTGCCCACTCCAGTCTCGCCGAGCAGCAGGACCGTGGCCGTGGACTGGGCGACCTTCATCGCCTCCGATTGCGCGCGGTGGAGCGACTCGCTTTTTCCGACGATGGCCATGAAGGCCGGATGGCGCGACAAATCTTCGCTGAGCGCCTTGTAAACCCGTCCCGCCCTGTCGGCTTCAAGAGCCTTGTTCACTACAAGAAGCAGGTGGTCGGGGTCAACGGGCTTGGAAAGAAAATCGTCGGCGCCGGACTTCATCGCCGAGACGGCCGTCTCGACGGAGCCGTAAGCCGTCAAAAGGATTACTGGCTTCAAAGGCCACTTCAGCTTGGATGCTTCCAGAAGCTCCAAGCCGGAGTGGGCGGGCATTTTAAGGTCGAGGATGGCGAGGTCGTAGGAGCCTTCTTCTATCAGGCTCATCGCCTCCCGGCCTTCCCCGGCTTCCATGACATTGAATCCGGCGCGTTGCAGGCTTTCCGCCAGGGCGGCGCGAAGGCTCGCCCGGTCCTCGGCGAGCAGGATCTTCATCGCGCTATTCGCTCCTTGACGTCTTTGATCTTCGCCTCCAGGTCGCTGATAGCTTTCTGCGCGTCGGCTATCTCCCGATGGAGGTTATCCCGGGCCGTCCTCTCGTCATTCACGCCCTGCCGGCCCAATTCCTGGGCGAGCGCCGCGAGTGTGAAATTGCCGCTGATCTGCTGGAGCCGCTGATTGAGGGAAGCCTCTCGCTTGGCCATCATGTCCCGGTCGTGAACCAGGGAGGCCAACTGCTTCTCGAGCGCCACCTGCCCCCTCGTGGGAATATTCGCCTCTTCGAGAAGAAGGTCGAAGTCCTTATCCCAGGCGAGAGCCTGAGGCGATGGCGCCTTCTTCTGAGGCGGCTCGGGCGGCTCCTGGCAAAGTGCCGCGGCAGCCAGCATAACCGTGAGGGCCGTAACCGCGATACGGCGAGCGGCCATGGTTGCTCCTTACTTGCTTCTCTTCCAGAACTGCCACCAATGCTTGCTCTTGGCTTTCGGCTCGACGAGGGGCCCGCCGGGCAGATTCTCCGGCTTCTCCGAGGTTGAAACGGCCTTCCCCTCGTGCTTCTCTATCTGAGAAATCCGCTTGGAAGCCGCCTTGGCGAGCTGGGTCGAGCGCTGCTCCTGGACTATCTGCCTGAAGTAAAGGAGGGCCTCCTCCGGCTG
>DAHXMK010000133.1 GCA_027365515.1 Candidatus Aminicenantota bacterium | reverse complement strand
CGCCGAACCGGCAGTTGAATTCGAGCACCTTGGGGCCCGATTCGGTGAGCATCAGCCCGGCGTAGAGCACGCCGCGGAACGGCGCGCCCTCCTCGGCCATGCCCGAAAGGACCGGCTCCATTATCTTCTTCACCACTTCCTCTTGCAGCTCCTTGCTCACCCTGGAGCTGGGGCAGTAGGCGCCCATTCCTCCCGTGTTCAGCCCGTCGTCGTGGTCCAGGGCGCGCTTGTAGTCCCGCGCCGGCGGCATCAGGAGCGCCTTCTTCCCGTCGCAGAAAGCGAGGACCGAGACTTCCTCGCCGCGGAGGAATTCCTCCACGACGAGCGTCTCCCCGGCTGAGCCGAACTCCTTTTCCTCCATGACCGAGGCAATTCCGCCGCGCGCTTCGGCCGCGTCCTTGCAGATGAGCACGCCCTTTCCCGCGGCCAGGCCGTCGGCCTTCAGAACCAGTGGGAACGGCCCGCCGTATGAAGCGAGCCAGGAGTAGGCGGCGGGGGCATTGTCAAAAGCCCAGTAGTTGGAGGTCGGGATATTGTGCCTGTCGCAGAATTCTTTCGCGAACCGCTTGGAAGATTCGAGCTTTGCCGCGTTCTGGCTTGGGCCGAAGACGCTTATTCCATGCTTTGAGAGGATATCGCTGATTCCAAGCGCCAGCGGAACCTCAGGCCCGACCACGACGAGGTCAGGCTTCGTCTTGACGGCGTGCGCGACGAGCGCGTCAACGTCTTCCGGGGAAATTGGTACGGAGGCGCAAAGCGGCACAACTGCGCCGTTTCCGGGCGCCCAGTCGAGACGGCTGAGAAGGGGCGACTGGGAGAGTTTCCACGCGAGCGCGTGTTCTCTTCCACCTCCGCCTATAAGCAAAATGCGCATGTAACGCTTTTCCCCAAAATGGGCGCGGCCTCGTCCTAAATTTTTAGGACTGGCTCAAAGCCTCCGCCGTGCTATTGAATCATAAGGCCGAAATGGCCGCCCGGTCAACTGCCCAGACCAAATTTCACGGACGTATGGGCGATATCGCGCAAGTGTTCCGCCCTATCCCGCGCAGACCCGGTTGCGTCCGGAGTTCTTCGCCGTGTAGAGCGCCGCGTCGGCGGCCCGGACCAGCTGGAGGCCGTTGTCCACAGGCTTGGGGAACGCGGAGACGCCGAGGCTCACAGTGACTTCCAGCTTGGTTGAAGGATCAATGGCGTGGGGCGAGGAGCCGACCCGCTGCCTGACCCGCTCGGCGACTCTCACGGCTTCTTCAATGGGGCACGCCGGAAGAATCACCGCGAACTCCTCACCGCCGTAACGGCAGACCGCGTCAACGTCACGGACGGCCGAACGGAGCCTCGATGCAACCTCGCGAAGGATCGAGTCCCCCGCCGGGTGGCCGTACAGGTCGTTCACCTGCTTGAAGTGGTCAATGTCGGCGATGACGAGCGAAACGAAAGTCCCTTCGCGCTGGGCGCGCCTCAGTTCCATGCGTATCTGCTCGTCGAAATGGCGCCGGTTGAAAAGGCCGGTCAGCGAATCCTTCAGCGCCATTTCCGCGTTCATCCGGTTTAGCAGCGCCAGCTCCATCAGCGCGCCGGTCTGGCTTGCGAAGAAGGCCGCCACCGCCCTGTCCTGCTCGCCGAAGGGACAGTCGGAAGTCCCCACCGCGCCGATGACGCCGATGGCCTCGGCGGTCCCTTTGAGCGGCATGACCAGCGCGACGCGCTTGTCCTGGGGGAATTCCTCCCCCGAACACAAAAGCGGCATGGCCGTTTCCCGCCCGGCCGCGCCGTCGAGGTAGAGAGGCTCGCCGCCTTTCGTCAAGACCCAATAAGCCCAGGTCGCCCTCTCCAGCCGGTCGAAGCCCTGCGGGGCCGCGAATCCCTTGGTGACGAGGGCGTGGTACTGCGCCCGAGTGGCGTGGATGACCGCGAATCCAGCGCGCGCCGGCAGAAGATCGAAGAGGGCGTCAAGGGCCGAGCCGGCGATTTCGACGGGGTCGGCCTGGCGGAGCATTCTTTCAAGGCCGGCGGCCACCCTCTCCTGCCTCGCCTGCGCGCCGTCGAGCCTCTCTGCATGGACGAAAAGGGACTCCAGTCCGGCCAGATAGAATGCCGCCTTGGAAGCGGCTGCCTGCTCTTTTGCCTCGAATGGCGAGCCCGTATGGCGGAAAAGGACCAGCATCCCGCGCGCCTCGCCCCTTAGGCCGACGGGGACGAAGAGAACCGCGAGCGGCTCCGAGGCTCCTTCCAGAAATGGGATCGCTCCAGGCTGGACCGGATCGGCCGCCAATTCCTTGTTTGACTCCAACGCCAGACCCAAGAGGCCCTCCTTGAGGGCGAACTCCCGGCCCCTCCGCGCCCGCGTCGCGGCATCGGTGGCCACTACCGCCCAACCCTCTTGCGCCTTGCGAAGCAACACCGCGCCCCGGGCCGCCGTGGCGCTCTTGGCGAGAGAGAGTATCTGCGCCATCATTGACGCCTCGCTGGGCGGACGGTGTCCTTCGCCGCCGCCCGGCTCCCTCTCCGGCGCCTCTTTCTCGCGCGTCTGGCTTGATCGCTTCCTGGCCGCCACCCAGATTGCGCACAGGCCAAGACCCGCCGCCAGGCCCGCCGCACCCGAAACGGCCAGCCAGATGAAATTCATCCCCTCCATGATTTCCAGGCTCCGAAAAAGGCCGTGCCTGCAACAGCGCCGATGATGTCATGCAGCCAGTCGT
>DAHXMK010000132.1 GCA_027365515.1 Candidatus Aminicenantota bacterium | reverse complement strand
AGGAGGGGTTCGCTTCAAGATCCTGGGGCTGGAACAGGTCCAGCTCGGCGGCGATACGAGGGACCATACCAGCGTCCCACAGAAGCGGAGAGGAGCGCTCGTTAAGAAAGAGAAAGCGAAGCAGCCGCCGCGACTCGAAAGGCAAATCGCGGCTGTCGTCGAGCGGGCCGACGTTTCTCGCGCTCGTTAAAATCGCCTCGCGGTGATCGCCGGTGCAAACTCTCGCCAGAACCGAGTTGAGCTTCCACGAGGAGCGCTCCGAAAAGTCCCACCAGCGCTGGTTCCAGAGGTTCTTGACCTGTTCGTCCGTCGTGCCGCTCGTCGAGACGTGCTCGATTTCGCCCGAGGCCAAACCCTTCGCCAGATCCTTTTCGTAGGGGACGAGGCCATCCGGAAACGCTTCCCGCATGAAGGCCTTGTCGGAGAAAGGCAAGGCGGCGTAGCGCGCGCCGATGGGCGACGATGGGCCGGGGTCGAATCGCCGCCAGGCGGCGTAAGCGGGCGTATGATAAAGCGCCCGCTCAAGGGCCTTCGCCGATTTTTCGTCGTAGCCGTCCAAGATCATCCATCTTCCCAGAAGTGGCGTGGCTATTGATCCACGAGCCGGTTGCCGCCTTATTCCCGGCCGGGCCAGCGCCAAGACTAACTCCAACGATGGAGCCAAATCAAATTGCCTTTTCATGGCGCCGCCGAAATGTCGCGCCCGTGGTAAAATTACCCCGGCATTGATCACCCCGCGACTGAACAGGGGGAGTTATGGCGCGAGCGAGGGCGGCTGTTCTTTTCGTCTTGATGGCGCTGGCCTTCGATGCGGCCGCATGGGGAAAAGAGTTCCTGATAGCCCTTCAGCCGCTTGGGCCGGTGCGGGAAAGTCTGATTTCGGCCTTGGCCTCCTCGCTGGAAGCGGCCTTCAACGCGAAGGTCGAAGTTCTCCAAAGCAAGCCGCTTCCGAAATCGGCCTTCTATTCTCCGAGGGAGCGCTACCGGGCCGAGCGGCTGTTGGATTACCTGGAGCTGGCGACGCCCGCAAAGTACGACCGCGTTATCGGCGTAACGGCCAACGATATCAGCACGACGAAGGGAAAATACAAGGACTGGGGCATCTTTGGCTTGGCCTACATCTCAAATCGGCCGTGCGTCGTCTCGACGTTCAGATTGAAAAAGGGGGCGGCGCCAGAGCTCTTGAGAATCCGTCTTCTTAAGGTGGCGCGCCACGAAATCGGCCACACTTTGGGCCTCGAGCACTGTCCGGCGCCAGGCTGCATCATGGAGGACGCGAACGGCTCCATCAAGACCGTGGATGAGAGCGACGGCTCCTTCTGCGCCGATTGCACCGCGAAGGCCGGGGCGTTTTTGCGGCCGAAGGTGCCGAAAATCGGCGCGGCGAAACACGCGCCCAAATGATCGGCGGAAGGCTGCCGGCCGGGAAAGGGGCGATCGGTGCTTTTCAGAAAAAGCTCGAGCCTCGGTCTTCCCCGCCGAGCCGTTTCAGAATCTCCAAGGTCTTATCGTCGCGCTCGCCCGAGAAATATTTCTCTAGGACTTTCTGGAAAATGGAAGCCGGCCCCGCCGCGACGGAAAAAAGGGTCATGGAGGAGTTGAGCTTCACGTCGTCGGGAAAGCCGAAAACGGCGGAGGCGGAAAGCCCCTGAAGCTGCATGAGCGCTTCGCAGCACTCCCGAAGCCGCGGCCCGAGGATCGGGTGCGAAAGGTAGCTTCGAGCCTCCCCGAGACTCTTGATGGAGTAGTTTCTTGAATAGGCGCTGGTTCCGAGCCCTTCGATTTGAGGGAAGATGTACCACATCCAGTGGCTCTTCTTGCGCCCGCCCTTCAACTCGCCAAGAGCCCTCTCGTACGCTCCCTCCTGAGCTGCCAGAAAACGGCCAAGGTCGAAGGGATCGCTTGACGCTTTGTCATCGGCCATCTTTGGCGGCCTCCGGCCATGCCTTTTCGATGGCTACGGGCAGTTGATTCCGGTTACCTTGGCGGCGTTCCCGCACAAGCCCGAAGCCGCGCTTCCCCCTCGTTCAACGCCGGCGCTTGTTTTGCCCCACGACCCTTCATCGCCTTTGCCATCAAAAGAGACTACAACAAAGAAGAGATCGCCCGACGGGACGCCCGTCCAATTCGCGCTACCGCTGGTTCCCAGAGAACATGACGCCCCGGAGAGCGCGGCCGAGCTTACATTCGCAAGATTTCCGCAATACACCGAGTAGCCGCCTGCCGAAGGGCAAGTGCCCCACGTCAAAATGATTGCATTGCCATCGGCGCTCGAGCGCACCGCTCGCAGGGCTTGGCCCGCCACCGAGGCACCGTCCGGCACCGCCGTCGGGAGCACCCACCAGTCAAGCCTTGCGACGGCGGATCCGGTGTCATCGTAGTACTCCATAACGACCGCGTGATTCCCCGCGGCCAAAGCCACGTCAACGGTTCCCTCGGTGTAGCTCCTGTCGAGCCATGCGTCCAAAACCTTCGTTCCGTCTACGTAGAGCCTCGCGCCGTCGTCGCTTCCGGCCAGGAAACGGTAAGTCCCGGCGGCGAAAGAAATCGTTTTTGTCCAGCGAACCGAGAATTGGTCCGCCGGAACGCAGCCAGGGTAAGGGCTCGCGCTTCCCCAATCGGACCACGACCCCGGGCCGGCCGGCGCTGGCGTGCTCTTCGAAAAAATGAAGCTGTTGAAGGCGATTCCGGAATAGAAGTCGGCCTTCCAATCGAAAGCCGAGTCGGAGTTGCAGCTGACAACGGTCACGGCGCCGGCCGAAGTCGAGGAGAGGAGAACGAGGTCCGATCCCGTAATGGCATTGTCCCCGTTCGTGTCATACCAGAGCGCCACTATCAAATCGTACGTGCCGGGCGCCGTTCCCGCCGGAACCGTGAACGAGCGAGACACGTTGTTCGATCCCGGCGCAAGAACGACCTTCGCGTCGTGAGCGGAATCAGAAATCCACCCCGACGAGGCGGAATAGAGACTCGCCCCGATCATTATCTGCGCGTGCGAGAGAGACGCCGAGTTGGCGGCCGTCACGTTAATGGTAAACGTCGCGCCAGGCGCTACGGCCGCAGGCGAAGGGGAAAAGGCGGACATGGTAATGGGACTCGTCATGTAAGCGGTGCGGCTTCCAGAGCCGCCACCCGAATCGTTGTAGTAATGGTTGGCAATCCAGTTCCACAGCTTGGCCTGGTTTGAGGCCCAGCGAGACGTTCCCCACTGGCACATGCCACGCCCATGTCCGTAACAGCTCTGTCCTAGACAGACCGAATCGGAAAGGCAGGGCCAGTTGCTGGAGGGCGATCCGGCGTAGCCGTCGCCGCACGAGAGGTCGCTGTCAGTGCATGAAAGAGTGCCGAGCAAGTTGTTGTTCTCCGCTGAATACTCGGCCCTGAAAAGCGAGCCTCCCTCCTGGAGCATGAAGCCCGCCGTCGCGTTGGCGGCCGTTTGCGTTGACGAGTACTCGGCGGAATCGAATGCCTGGCAGCAGGCGTTGCTGCAAATATCGTAATTGGAGTTGATGGGGTGGTAGGTGTACCAGGCGCCGTAAGAGCGGTACGGAATCGAGCCCGCCTCGAGGGAGTGCGAAGCCCAGGAACTGATCCACTCGTTATCAAGCCCCCTCGCCACGTAATCTTCCAGGGCGTAAACGGAAACCGATGAACACGAAGTGCACGAGCAGCCAGTTCCCAGACGAATGGTGGCGGGCGGCGTCATGCCGACGAGGTCGCTGCTGACAGGCGCCCGCGGGATGGCGTCTTCACTTTCCATGCCTTGTGCTTGTCCCGGCGCCGGTGCGCTCTGATGAACGAGTTGTTCATGGCCGCTTCGCAACGGCATCGGCGCGATGTCCATCTCTTGATTCCCCGTTCCGGGCTGGACGTCCTCTATCAAAGTGAGAACTCCGCCGGCCAGCACGACGCCTTCGATCCGCATCGCTTTATGGCCCGCCGCTTCGATCTCCAGGTCTCCGGTGGCAGGCCGTCCATCGCTGCCAGCGGGCAATGTGGCGTATGCAAGGCTGAAAGAGCCGTCCCGAGCTGATATTGCGGCCTGGTCGCCTCCCGCGAGATAAACGGCGGCGCCCTCCAGCGGAGTCAGAGTTTCCGAATCGTAAAGCCAGCCCTGAATCAGTCCGGTCCCATCCTCCACGCAAGGAGATGGTTGTGATGGGCCCGCCTGAGGCAGCCAAAAGGTCACGGGAATTTGCTCGCCGCCACCCGGATGGAAAGAGGACGCCAGCGTAAGATGGGCCGGGCTCGCCACCACGAGCTTTGTGTTGCCGCGCATCATGACCGCGGCGAAGGTTCCCTTTGCGACGATAATATCGGAAGGGGGCTCGCCTTCGGAGAACACCTTGACGCGTGCTTCTATCGGAGCTCCCGTGCTGGCGTCCCTCGTAACGACCAAAACCTTGCCAGGCCGCGCGCCGGTGGCGGCGACCGCCAAGGAAACAGCCAGCGCCGCCGCTCCCACTACAAGCTGACGCGCGATGCCATGCAACTCCATTTTCGGCACCCTCCACTAATCGAATATAGCCAAACTGAAAATTTTCGACAAGCCGGCGAATCCTTTGAATGAAAAAGCGCCGAGGCCCCAATCCCGCGATTGAACGGGAATGGTGCCCACAAATGTTTACAAGCGCTCTGTTTGGTTCAAAAGACGTTTCACCTGGCAAGGGATTGGGGGCCCTCGACCCCGGACTTGATCCGGGGGAAGAGGGCGTCCAAGGGTGGGGGTCCCTCCGTCTGGCTTTGCCAGCGGAGGGGGAGGGAATGGCCCTCCCAATCAATTAAAGAAATTCTTCTTTCGGCATGGCACGGCCGTCATCGGAGGGTGCCGAAAATGGAGTTGCATGGCATCGCGCGTCAGCTT
>DAHXMK010000125.1 GCA_027365515.1 Candidatus Aminicenantota bacterium | reverse complement strand
AGCCAGAAGAATTCCGGCCTGAAGCATTCCGTGTAGGGCATCGCGCCGCCGTAGTAAACGACGATGAGCGGATATTTCTTCTTCTGGTCGAAGTGGGGCGGATAGAAGAGCCACCCCTGAATGGGTACCCCGTCCCTCGCCAGCACGTCGAAGGATTCGTTGCTCCCCAGCTCCACCCGCGAGAATGTTTCGCGCCCGGGCAACGCGATGTCGTGGACGGCGCCGGTCTGGAGGTTCGACGCCCTCACGGTCCAGAAAGTCCCGAAGGACGAGCCATTGTAAACAAGGAGCGATCCGTCCGCCGACATGTCTGGGCTTCCGATTGATGCATCGGGAAGCGGGACGGCCTCCGCGCCCTTGCCGTCGGCGCCGCACCTGTAAAGGCGCACGCGGTCGCGGTCGGTGACCACGAAGTAAATCAGCCCGTCCTTCGGGTTCCACCAGAGGTTTCTCCTTCCCGGCAGGACGCCGATTCCCTCCGAGGTGACGGTCGCCCTCAGCCCTTCGGAAATGTTCACCGGCTCGGGCTTGTCCACTTTCATGACGAAGAGCTGAAGGTCGAATCCCATGTGCTCCTTGGGCTTCATGCCTCCCGGCGGCATGTCGGCCGGGGGGGCGATGAATGCAATCCGTTTTCCGTCAGGCGAGAATGCCAGCTCGCTCATGTGCGGCCACCTCTCCCATGAGAGAAGGTGGCGCGATTGGCCTGACTTCAAGTCGTAAAGCCAGATTTCCATAACGAGCCACGGGCGGTGCTCGACGGCCACTCCCCGTATTACCGCCAGCTTCGAGCCGTCGGGGCTCAAGGCGTAATCCTCGGCGTTGGTCCGGCCGAGCGTCAACGGCCTGAGGACCCGGTCCCTGATTGAAAGCTGGTAAACCTGCTGGAAGTCATCCCACCCGGAGAGCCTCTGCCAGGGCTCGACGAAGCGGACGGAGGACGGTGCCTTCTCGGGCTTGGCCTTAGGCACCGTTGCCATGAAATAGATGAAGCCGCCGTCCGGGGAAAAGCGGAGGTTCTTTACGCCGCTTAGCTTCTCCGCAACCTTTTCTACCAAGCCGGAAGCCGTCTCCATCACCCAGAGGTCTCTCTTCGAGTGGTCGTCGGGGTTGGCCGCCGTGAAGGCGAGCCTCCGCCCGTCGCCTGAAAAATAGGGAGAGCTAAGCCCCGTGGCGGCGCGGTAGTCGGTGATGAGACGGCCGTCCTTGGCGTCCCTGATTTCGAGGCTCGCGGGCCTCGTGTCGGCGGCCTCGTCGGTGCGCCTCTCCACCAGCGCCACCTTGCTGGCGTCGCCGGCCACGGCGATGTCGGAGACGAACGGCGCGGCGAGAATGTCGCTCTCCATCAGTGGGTGGCGCGAAGAGAGCGTCACCTCCGGCGCGGGGCAGCCGGCGCTTGCCGAGGAGAGCGAGGCGGTAAATGATGGAGGCGCCTTGTCGAGAGAGAGCGCTTCTATGAAGAGCCTGTGGAGGCCGGTTGGAAGCTTCAACTCCGCCGCCAGCTCCTGGCCTTTATCTTCGGAAGGGACGAACCGTTCGGCGACCCACTCCCCGTCGAGGTAAACGGCAAGCGCGCACTTTGAGCCGAGCTTCAGGGAAGCCTTCGTCCACCTGCCGGTTTTCAAATAGGTGGCGGCGCAGAGAAGCTCTCCGCCGTTGGCTCGCACAGTCCCGTCCTTCACATTCACGGCGCGCCACTTCGCCGATTGGCCCAAGGACCAAGCAAGTTCCTCGCCCTCGCTCGGCCAGAGACCCGACGGGGAGATGGTTTCGGCGCTAAGCAGACGGCGCGCCTCCGCTTCCCGGCTCTCTTTGCCATAGACGGCCGCGGGCAGGTTTATCTCCGACGCCACGAGCCACTTCGCCACGGCCCCGCCGCTTTGGCCCGCCCCATCCTGGGCGCGGAGAGGCGCGGCGGCCAAGCAGACAACCAGAACGAAAAAGAGAGCGCGCTTCATGGAATCTCCTCCTTCAATAAAGGCTCCCACGGCATCTCCTCGCCCACGGGAAGAAACTTGTCCAAAGAATCCGGCGTGATGACGGGCGTCTCGCAAACCCTCGCCATCAGGCCGGCCCAGCGGCCCATCAAGGCGAAGGCCCCAACCTGGATGAAGTGCTTCGCTCCTCCGGCGGGAGGCAGCCACTGGACCGGTTCGAGATATTCCTGCGCCACCCATGCGCCTTTTGAAAAGGCTTGTTCAACGGCGTGGCGCCAAGCCTCTTGAGAGAGCAGCGGCCCGGCTTGGTAGAAAAGGTTGCGGAGAAGCTAAGCGGCGTAAAGAACCTCCGCTTTTCCCCGGACGGCGGCTTCATCTATTTCATGGCAACGGTGCCTAAGGCCAAG
>DAHXMK010000114.1 GCA_027365515.1 Candidatus Aminicenantota bacterium | reverse complement strand
TGAAGGGCTTCGTCACCGACGGGCTCGAAAAGCTTCGCAACGACGGCCTGAAGATGGACAGGATCATCGCCATCGGCCCGCCGGTCATGATGCGCGCCGTCTCGGAAAAGACGAAGGAGTGGGGCGTTTCGACTTGGGTTTCTCTCAACACCATAATGATTGACGGAACGGGAATGTGCGGAGGCTGCCGCGTCCACATCGGCGGCGATACCAAGTTCGTCTGCGTTGACGGCCCCGACTTCGACGCCCACAAGGTTGACTGGGGCGAGATGTTCGCTCGCATGAAAGGCTATGCCAAGGAAGAGCGGATGGCGATAGAGGCCGACCACAAGTGCAGGCTCGCCCTTGAGGCTTTGAGGAGGTAGCAATGGCCGAAACGATAGACATCGCGAAGCTCGGGGGCGTCAAGGAGGGCGAGAGGAAGAAGCCCCGCTCGAAGGAGAAGCGCCTGGAGATAGCCTGTCAGGATCCGAAGGTCCGCATCAACAATTACAACGAGGTCGCGCTCGGCTACTCCCCCGAGGAGGCCGTGGCGGAATCAATGCGCTGCCTCGAATGCCCAAAGCCTCGCTGCATGGTGGCCTGCCCGGTCCACATAGACATTCCATCCTTCATCGGCCTCATCTCCCGCGGGAAGTTTCACGAGGCGGCGCAAGACATCAGAAAGTACAACGCGCTGCCGGCTGTTTGCGGGCGCGTCTGCCCGCAGGAGAACCTCTGCGAGGCGGCCTGCATCATCAACGACACGAACGCCCACAATCCAATCGCCATCGGCAGGCTCGAACGCTTTTCGGCCGACTACCACCTCCTTCATTCCGAGGGCGAGCGCGCGGCGCAGAACAAGCCGGCGACCGGATACAAGGTTTGCGTGATAGGCTCGGGGCCTTCGGGCCTTTCGTGCGCGGCCGACCTCGCCAAGATGGGCCACAAGGTGGACCTCTTCGAGGCGCTTCACAAGCCGGGCGGCGTCATGATGTACGGCATACCGGAGTTCCGCCTTCCGAAGGCCATAGTCCAGAAGGAGATCGCCTACGTCCGCTCGCTGGGCGTCAACATCGAGTGCAACGTCGTCGTTGGAAGGACGCTCCCGGTCAAGGACGTGCTCGAAGGATACGACGCGGTCTACGTCGCCTCGGGGGCCGGCTACCCGAACATGATGGGAATCCCGGGCGAGAACCTCAACGGCGTCTATTCGGCAAACGAGTTTCTCACCAGGGTGAACCTGATGCAGGCTTGGAATGAGGGCACGGCGGGGACGCCCGTCCGCAAGCCCGGCCGCTGCGTCGTGGTCGGCGCCGGCTTCACGGCGTTCGACGTCGTCCGCATCGCCCTCAGGCTGGGCGCCGAGGAGGCCCGCATCGTTTACCGCCGAAGCCGCGAGGAGATGCCCGGCCGAGGCGAGGAGATCGAACACGCCGAGGAGGAGGGGGCGATAATCACGGTCCTCACCAATCCGGTCAACTACCTCGGTGACGAGAACGGCTTCGTCAGGGCCGCGGTCGTTCAGAAGATGGAGCTGGGCGAGCCCGACTCCTCCGGCCGCCGGCGCCCGATTCCGGTCAAGGGCAGCGAGTACGAGATTCCGTGCGACACGGTCGTCGTTTCAATCGGGCAGACGCCCAACGTTCTTATTCCGTCAAACATGCCCGGGCTCGCGACGAAGTGGGGCTCGATAATAAAGGCCAATCGCGAAACCTACATGACGACGGTGCCGAAAGTTTTCGCGGGAGGCGACGCGATAACCGGGGCGGCGACGGTCATCCTGGCTACCCGCGCCGGGCGTGAAGCGGCGCGCTCTATGGACGCATACCTCAGAGATCCCGTGCGCGCCTGGTTTCCGCCCGCGTGAGAGGAGGGAGCAAGCAATGGAGATCACTAAAGTTTTCGGCGAATACCTGAACGCCCCGTTTGCCCAGACCCTCGACCTCGAATACGCGGCGGCGGCGGCATCGCTCCCCAAGGAGGGAGCCGGCCAGATGACCATGCAAGCGGCGCTCGAAGCTATCTCACCGATGAAGGGGCACATGGCCTTCGCCAAGAAAGCCGGCCTGTTCCTGTCGGCGCTGCAGCAGGTGTTGAAGCAGGACGCGGAGCTCGACACCGCCGTCTTGGGAGAAGAGTCCCGCCTTGACTGTATCAACGCCTTCGGGAAGAACTACAACCTGACGGTGAAAGGAAGCGCCGGCAACAACGCGGGCGCCTACATGGCGTCAGGTTCGCTGACGATTGAAGGCGATGTCGAGGACTACTGCGGGATGGGCATGAGCGGAGGCAAGATCGTCGTCAAGGGGCTGGCCGAAAACCACCTCGGCCACTCGATGCGCGGCGGCGAGATTCTCGTCCACCGGAACGTCCACGACTTCGCCGGGAACCGGATGGCGGGCGGCAAGATTACCGTGCAGGCCAACGCAGGCTATTCACTCGGCTTCCGCATGACCGGCGGGTGCATCACCATAAAGGATCTCGTCTGGGACTTCTGCGGCGAGGAGATGGCCGGAGGGAGCATCGAAGCCGGAGGCCACATCGGCCACGAGACCGGCCTCGCGATGGCCGGCGGCGAACTGCGCCTTGCGGAGCAGTACAAGGATACGATAAGGCCCAAAGCCACCGGCGGCCGCATCGTTCCCATCGCCAAAGCCAGGCGCCCTCAGGCCGCGCCGCCCCAAGCCGCGAAGTGAGTCGCCAGTGGTTACGTAAGCAAAGATACTTTTGCCACGAAAGCACGAAGGCCACGGAGGGGGCTTTCTAGTCTATGAGTGGATGGGTTTATAAGTTGATAGGGACGGGATTCGCCGCGCGGGCTCGGAGCGAATTGTAAATGTTGAATAGAGGTAGAAGGCTCTATTCAATAGATGCAGCACCTCCATTCATAATTAAGAATTGAAAATTCAAAATTGCAGTTCATA
>DAHXMK010000084.1 GCA_027365515.1 Candidatus Aminicenantota bacterium | reverse complement strand
GAGCTGGTCCTCTACCCATTCTCCTGGGATGCGATAAAGCAAT
This sequence comes from Candidatus Aminicenantota bacterium, assembly GCA_027365515.1. GTDB lineage: Bacteria > Acidobacteriota > UBA4820 > UBA4820 > DSQY01 > JAEMPZ01. The sequence goes on along the minus strand of DAHXMK010000084.1, from coordinate 7,566 downwards.
GGTTCTGTGAAGACCTGCTAAAGGACGTCACACCATCGCCGGGCGCCTCCGAGGCAAAGGAATTCACGCTTCACGTCGCCGAGCTTCTGTTGCTGCTGGCGCTGCAGGAAGAGTACGGCAGGCGGGTCATCCAGGCGAAAAGAAGGCTCGAACAGAAGGAGATGTGGGTTGGGCTGGACCAGATATCGAGGCGGGAGCTTTTGGATACGCTCGCCCCGGTGGGCTCGATCTTCATGCAGGCGGAGCGGTTCAGGGCTTTCATGGGAGACCGGGACCTCTTGGAGAAGATCGCTTTGGGCCTCGCCGGCCGCGGCTTTCTCCAAACGAGCGGAGGGGCCGCGCGCTTCGCTCAATACGGAAAGCTCTTCTTCGACCCGGGCAGAATGAAGGCGTGCGTCACGGCGAAATCATTCGGCGAGACGCTCCGCGCAAAAGTCCTTTACATTTACGACGATGGCGCGCTCCTTCTCGAAGAGCCAGGCGGCGAAGAGTTGGCGGTTCGCGCTTCATGGATTCCAGGAAGAGCCGGAAAAGCCGCCTTCTTCGACAGGGCCACCCAAGGCTTGGTTCGGCCCGCCGCGCCCGTGCCAGCCGTTCAGCGCAAGAAGCCTCTTATTCGAAAGAACGCCCCGCCACCGGCACAAGCGGCCGCCCGGCCGATTTCCGCTCCGCCAGCGAAATCAGATCAGGTTCCCCCAGCGAACGACGCGCCGCCGACCGTATTTATGAAGTCGCCCGAGCTTCCTCCTCTGAGGATGACCGCCGAAGCGGGACTTGGCGCCCGAGCGTCAATGGAACTGAAATCCAACTCAATCCTCGGCCGCCTCGAAGGCTGCGCCATCGTGGTGAACGACCCACGCGTTTCCAGGCGCCACGCCGAATTCCGCAGGGCCGTTGACGGCTCATGGACGATAACCGACCTGAAGAGCGCCAATGGAACCTACTTGAACGAATCGCGCTTGGAGGGAACGGCTCCTCTGAAGCCGGGCGACCGCGTTAGGGTCGCCGAGACGGTTTTCCTCGTGGAGCCTTGACACCTCCCCAATTCCAGGTATCATTTGGCCAGGGGAGTACCGGGAAACACCTGATGGATCCTTTCGGCAAAGGAGGCAGAGAATGGCAGACGGACAGAAGAGTTGGATGGTTGCGCTGTTGCTTTGTTTCTTCCTAGGGGGATTGGGAGCGCACAGGTTTTACGTCGGCAAGACGGGGACGGCGGTCGTTCAGCTTCTTACGTTAGGAGGGTGCGGAATCTGGGCGCTGATTGACCTCATCATGATCATCATCGGGAAGTTCAAGGATGCCCAGGGTGGCGACCTCCAGCGATAGTTTCAGCGAGTGGCTAACGATCGCGGCCGGCTTTCTCTTTTTGCTGGCCGCGTTCGTTTTTCCCATGTCGTGGTGGGAAAGGGCGCCGTCTTTCTGTCTTGTACGCCAAATGTTTGGCGTCCGCTGTCCCGGATGCGGAATGACAAGCGCCTTCTTAGATCTGGCGCATCTTCATTTTAGCAAGGCAATCGCCGATAACTGGCGCGTGGTGATTGCGGCCCCGGTGCTGGCGGGCTGTTTCGCGCGCGCCGTTTGGTTGAGGGGCACTCATCTAATGAGCGCTTTCCTTTGGAGAGAAGGAGGATGATCATGGACCACATCATGATCTGGATGGCCATCTCGGAGCGCCGCGGGAAGCCTTCCTGGATAGGCATTCTGATCATTGTCCCATTTGCCAACTTCTTCGTGCCCGGCTATCTGGCGTTCAGCAAGTGACAATATGCAAAGGGCCGCGGCTATTTGCGCCGCGGCCCCTGCCAGTCAACCATCCAACATACTTCTCATATCTTCATCAACGTTACCGCCGTATCGGAACCCCGGCTGACATCCTGTCAGTCGCCCGATTCAAGGATAGTCCTTGTGTGGCGCTTGCCGGCTTCGACGCCAGGCTGGCCGAAGGGGTCAACCTCAAGAAGCGCGGCCGCGTAAACGGTGGCGGCCATGAAGATGTAAAACGACTTGGCCAAGTCGAAGGCCCCTGAGGCCCCGAGGTCATACCTTCCGGCCGGGACGCCAGCGTCTCTAAGCCCCCGCTGCGTTCCCATCCAGAGCGCATCCTGCACCTGGCCAAGCTGGACGGCCCTATCGGGAAGCCCCGCGAAGGCTTTGACCCTCGGGCTCAAGGCCGGTCCCGGCTCATCGCCTGTCAGCAGGAGAACCCACCTGTTCAAAGGCCCGTCGGTGAATAGCTGCAGCAGGGAGTGCTGGTCCTCGCTTCCACGGCAGCAGAGCGGCGTCGCCCCGACGCGCCTCTCGGCGCCGGAGGAGACGATCCTCCTGCCTAAAGACTCGGCCCAGAGCTGTTGGACCCAGAGGGCGAAGGCGTAGGCCCTTTCGCCGTACCCCCACAACACGGCCTCGCTCCGGCCCGCCGCGAAAAACGAAACAAGCGCCAGCGCCAGCGAGAGGGCCGGATTGTTCAGCCCCGAGAGCAACAGCGACTCGTCCGCGCCCGCCTTCGCTCCGGTCGCGATGACGGAGGGGTCGGTCCCCTGAAATGCCGCGGGCAAAAGGCCCACGGGCGAGAGCACCGAATAGCGCCCGCCGACGGGAGCGGGTATCTCCAGCACTGGCACCGATTCGGAAGCGGCCCATTGCTGAAGCCTGCCGGAGCCCGGAGAGGCCGTCACCACGACGCGGCGCCTCCACTCGGCCGGGTGGGCCTTCTTCAGCGCCTCCAGTGCAAGGCCCGCGTTCACGAGCGTCTCCATCGTGGAGCCCGATTTGGAGATTATGTTCAGCGCGGCTTTCCGCCAGTCAATTCCGGCGAGCGTCCTCTGGACGTAGTGCGGGTCCACCCCTTCGAGGAAAGTCACGTTGCCGCCGCCGGCGCAGAGCGCCTTCGCGCCGAGCGCGGAACCTCCGATGCCCACCACCACCAGCCTGCCTGCCAACCGCCTGAGCCCCCTTGCCGAGGCGCGCGCCGCTTCGGTCGTTTCATCGGGCGAAGGCATATAATAGAAAGGATGGGACGGGTCTTTCGACTGGGCGAGCAGAACGTGCCTCAGCCCTTCGAGCGTGGGCGCGAAGCGGTCGAACATTTCCGGCGAGAAGCCTTTTTCCAACCCGAAAAGTCCGTCGAGCAGAAGTTCCCCCATGCGCTGATGATGCCACAACCGAAGTCCAAGGGCAACTGAAGTTCGCGAGAGGGCAGGTCTATCAGACGAGATGAAGCGTCGCCCTTCCCTTATCAACTCATAAACTATGCAGAGCGCCGGAAGTATGGCGCTCTGTATGCGGGTAGGGGCTCCGGGGGAGGCCAAGCGCGGTGGCCTCCCCCGGTAGGGCCCGCGGGGAGGGCTCAGGCCTTGCACGGCCTGAAAGGCCGCTATCGCAAGGCATCGGGCCTTCCCCGCGAGTACAGGGCGTCATGCCTCCTCAACATGCAGTGGATTTATGACGCCCTGTATAAAAACGACGGCACTACTTCATGCTCATCGTCATCACTCACGATTCGTCCCCCATGTCGTCACTGGCGCTGGCCGCAGAAGGGGCAGGTGATCGCGCGCTTAGGAAGCGGACGGCGGCAGTTGAAGCAGAAGCTCTCCTTTGGAGTCTCCCTCGCGGCGATGCGGGCGCGGATGTCGTTCAACTCGCGTTGTCTCTGAGGGGTGGACCTTATATGCTTGAGGTCCATCAAGAGCTCGTCGGCGCCGTGGTAGCGCTGGCTCAGGTCCCTGGACATGGCCTTCACGATTATGTCGCTGAGTTCCTTGCTGACCGAACGGTTCTTGAGGTTCGGCGGCGTGAACCTTCCCTGCGCCACCATCTCTTCTATCCTCGACGGATTGAGGTCGAAGAAAGGCAGGACGCCGGTCACCATTTCGTACATCATCACGCCGATGGAGTAAATGTCCGAGGCGTAAGTGGCGCGCCCCTGGAAATGTTCCGGAGCCATGTAAGGCGGCGAGCCGATTTTCGTGGAGGCGTACGACTCTTTTTCCAGGAGCCTCGAAATAGAAAAGTCAACCACCTTCGCGGTTCTCTCTTTGGTCATCAGGACGTTCGACGGCCTGAGGTCGCGGTGGATGACGTTGTGCTTGTGGGCGTACGAAACGGCGGAGCATATCTGAATTCCCCACGCGATGGCTTGTTGCTCTGGGACGTTGCCGTCGCGAGTGAGGAGGTCGGCGAGCGACTCGCCCTCGACGTACTCCATCACTATAAAGAAGACTCCCGATTCCGGGTCGCGGTCGGCTGTCAGCACCGAGACGATGTTCGGGTGGCTTAAAGGGGCCATCAGCTTGGCCTCGGCGGCCAACTCGCCGAGGTCCTGGTTCTGCTTGTGGGGAACCTTGAGCGCTACGAGCTTGCCTATGATCGTGTCCTCGGCAAGATAGACCGCGCCGAAGCCGCCGTTGCCCAGCGCCTTCTGAACCCGGTACTTTCCGATCACCTGATCCTTCAGAAACATCGCCACCCCGAGCCATTATACAGGAGAGAAACGAGAGCGAGAAGCGGGCGCCACCCAACAAGTGGGCCCGAAGCGAGTTCGGCGTCGCGGATGGAAGACTTTCTTTCTTTACTCAGTCCTTAGCCCTCAGCACTCAGCACTCAGTCCTCAGCCCTCAGTACTCATTACTCAGTCCTCAGTACTCAGCACTCAGTCCTCAGCCCTCAGTACTCAGTACTCAGTCCTCAGCCCTCAGCACTCAGTACTTGCCAAACGCCAGCTCGCAGCGATTCAGCACGCAGCAATGCAGCATGACACCGCTACATACCAACACCGGGCCTTCACCTGTCTTTACCTATGATTCTTGGTGGCTTTGCACCTTGATGGTGAACTGCACGTTGGGCAATCTGCTTCTTGAGATGCTTCTTACTGCGCCATTCTTCCTAGGCTGTATCTTCCCGGGAGAATCTTTAGTTCCTGGACGCGTGTTTCAAGCATCTCCTTGAGGCTTTGCTTGCGCTGGCCTTGCGTATCTTTCACCTCGACCGCGCCATCCTTCGCAACGGTGACTTCCCAAAGCTGTCCCTCCGGCGGGCACTGGGCCGGAGGAAGCTTCAGTATGACGTACTCCTTGTCGCCTTCGGACTTGAGAGTGCATTCAACGAGATCAACCAGAAGATACCGGCTCGGGGCCGCCTGCGCCGCAAGGGCGGGCTGGTTCGCGGCCGTGCTCTTGAACGCATCCGCCATAACGGGCGCCTCGCGAGCCGCGCTTTGAGACGGCGCAACCTGCTGCTCTGTTGAAGCAGCTTCATTGAAGCTCTTCATCTTTTCCGGAATTGGAGCAGGCGCAGGAGCCTGCGGAGCCACGGCCTCTTTGGACAACTCCCCCGCTCCACTCGGCTCTGCAAAAGCCGAGGCTCGATCCCTTCGCTCGTCCCCAGCTTTCGCGCGCGCCGCCTCTTTCTTCGCGGCCGGTTCGGGTTTCTGCTTCGCTTGCTCAAGCGCCCCGCCAACCGATGGCAGTTCGACGCGCGGCGCCGACATCCGGCCCGAATCCGCCTCCGGCCCTCCGGCTATCTTCTCCGGCGTTGCCATCTCGCTTTGCGGGACCGGCTTGCGCACCGGTTCTATGATTCTCTTCAATCCGTAGCCGCCCACGACGAAAGCTAATGCCAGCACCAGGAGCGGCCCGGCCCACGCCGCCCTGAAAATTCCAGCGGCCGACCAGAAAGGCTTTCTCTCGCCCGCCTCCCTCACCCTGGCCATGATTCGCGTGTGGATGAACGGCGGAGCCTCGTCGTCTTTCATCGCGGCGAGCGAACGGGAGGCCGCCACCCACCGGCCGGCGGCCTCGCGGCAGTTCCGACAAGACTCCGCGTGAGCTTTGGCCTCGGGGCTGTTCCATCCCTCGTCGGCGTCGAGCTTTTCGAGAAACTCCTCGCACTTCATGGCCAGACTCCCAAAAGCGCGTCGCGCAGGGCCTTTCTCGCCCGGCAGAGGCGGGACTTGACCGTCCCGACAGGACAGTTGAGCGCGACGGCCAGCTCGTCGTAATCCATTCCCTGAATCTCCCTCAATACCAGAACCTCCCTGTGCTCGGCGCCCACCTTCCAGAGGGCGACTTCCACCGCTCGTCTCAACTCCGCCCCGAGCGCGCTCTGATCTGGTCCCGGCGATGGGTCATTTACGACGGGCGGCGCCGGATCGCCTTCATCCTGCCCTCCGCAGTCGGCCGAAACGCAAAGGCGCTTGAGCTTTTCTTCCGCCTTCACGGCGTAGTTGCGGCATACGTTGATGACGATTCCGGTAAGCCACGTCTTGAAAGCCGCCTCGCCCCTGAAGGCCTTTAGCCCTCTGAAGGCCCTGAGAAAAGCCTCCTGGACCGCCTCCTGCGCGTCGTCGGCGTTGCCCAGCACCCGGTAGGCGCACTGGTAAGCCTCGCGCTCGTGCCTGTGGACCAACTCCTCGAAAGCCGCCTCGTCGCCCTCCTGAAACTTGGCGACCTCGGACGCGTCCGAATCATTTGCTCTCGGCCCTCTCGCGGAGGCCCCCCAAACTCTCATGGCCGAAGGATAATACACCCGGGCCTCCGTGTCCAACGGCGCCTCCGCTCTTCCTATGAGACCGCGGAATTGGTAAAGTGTTCCCTCGGCCGGAGGGGCCAGGAACGATGGAGAGCTTCGAGGTAAAACGGCAGCGGCTCTTATTGGCCAAGACGACCGTCTGGCTTGGCGGCCTTTCGCTCGTTCCATTCGCCGGGATAGCAGCCGCCGCGCTCTCCGCTATCGCCGGCGCGCTCGCCTTCTTCCTCGCGAAGAGGAAGCCTTCGCGCTACGGCGGGATTCCACTCATTTATCTTGGGCTCGGCATGAGCCTCGCGGGCACGCTCCTCTTCTTCTTCGAGGCGCGCGCCTTCTTGGTCTGGAAGATTGACCAGGCCTACGAACAGAGAGCGGCCGTCAGCAAAGCGAGAATGACCGAATGGTCGGCGGCGTTTGAGAACTACAGGCTGGACAACGGAATGTACCCGGAATCTCTTGGAATCATCCACGTAAGAGACCTTCTCGTCCCCCTCTACGCGCCTTCGCTGAGCCTCGAGGACGGATGGGACAATCTTTTCCAGTTGGAGGTCAATCCCTGCGGTTATACGATCTCCTGCGCCGAGCCCCCGAAGCGCTCGGGCGAAAAGGGGGCGCGGCTAACATCAAAAGCGATCTTCCCCCTGCCTCCGCCTCCGGCGCCGCCTCCAGTCGGCCCTCCGGCGCCATGGCCGCCGCCTTTCGACCAGCAGGCCGCGCTTTACCCCAAGTAGCCATTTGGACGGCCTTCAAATTTTGCAGGGTAGTGCCGTGTAGTTCGTGACGGCCAATCCGACGCCATCAGCCAACTGCCGTCTGGAAATCATCTGGAACCGGAGATTCGACCTCGATCATATCTCCACTCCGCACCGGAAACGATATCTTCCACGCGTGCAAGAGCGCGCGCGGGAATCCCTCGGCCCCTTTGCCGTACTTCCGGTCGCCCAATATCGGATGGCCCGCCTCGGCGCAATGGACGCGAAGCTGGTGCGTCCTTCCCGTCAAAGGTTCGAGCATGAGAAGCGACCCGCGCTCCAGCGGGCG
>DAHXMK010000081.1 GCA_027365515.1 Candidatus Aminicenantota bacterium | reverse complement strand
GACAATTCCTCAAGGATCGGTCTCGCACAACACGGTCACCGGCGGGGCGAACGGGATCAGCGTATGGCCCCCGGCCCACGCCCAAGTCGAGGGGAACCAGCTTTCTGGCGGTTCCGGGGCCGGCATCACGATGGGACACGGCGCGGTTGTTCGCAATAAGATAACCGGTTACTCCTTGCAGGGAGTGTATTTCCCCGACAACGGTTTCGGGACGACTTTCGGCATGGAGGCCGGGGACGTCCTTCTTTACGACGACATCGAAAACAACGGCGGCGCCGGCATTCAGGGCGGCGCGCTCCAATATCCCAACGCGGTCATCAAGGCTTACTACTGCACGCTCATCGGCAACAACGGCAGGGACGCGGTTTCGGGCCCCGATTCATTCAACTGGGGGACGGCCAACGCCATTGACGCGAGGCTGAACTGGTGGGGCGCCGCGACGACGGCCGAGATGAACGGGAAAGGCTACCCGGCGAACATCGCCGCGATACAAGACATCGAGGACTACTCGATGCGGGCCCGCGTTGACTACAGGAACTGGCTGGCGGGGCCGCCGTCGGATCCCGCCGACAGGCAGAGCGGCTTCGTCTGGCCGCGAGGCGGAGAGGCGGTTTCGCTCAGGTCGCTGACCGTCGAGGGCACCGCCTACGCCGCCGCCGGCATCAAGCGGGTGGAAGTTTCCACCGACGGCGGCGCCACGTGGGCCACGGCCGCCGGCGCGTACTCCTGGACGTATACTTTCACTCCGGCGTCGGGAGGCCCGCTTACCCTTGCATGCCGCGTAGTGGACGTCAACGACGCCGTCGAGTCGCCTCCCCCCTCCGTCTCGATAACGGTTGACGCCGACGCGCCGACCACGAGCGGAACGCTGATTCACGACGAGAGCTGGTCGGGCATCATAACGCTGACAGGCGACGTGACGGTCCCGTACGGAATTACGCTGACGCTTCTTCCCGGGACCAGAGTCCAGAGCCTGCCGCTCTGCGACGACCTGCACGGCGGCAACGACAAGTCGCGAATCGAGCTGATCATCTCCGGGAGGCTCAACGCCGTGGGCACCGTCGCCGCGCCGATAGTCCTCACTTCCTCCGCCTCGGTTCAGGTCCCGGGCCAATGGTTCGGCATCAGGTACACCGGGACCGCCGACAGCACCGCCGGGCTTTCGCGAGTCACGGTGGAGTACGCCAGGAAGGGGGTTTACGCGGTTTTCCCGTACGACGACTACTCCGACGTCTATCCCGACATAACCTTCTGCACGCTGCAATACTTGAGCGAGGAGGCGGTTTACTACCAGCTCAATCACGGCTACTATCCGCCAGCGCCGGTCAAGCCGGGCCTGACGATCTCGGACAACACCATCTACTCGTGCGGCAAGGGCGTCCTGCTGGAAGTCCGCAGCGGAAGCGGATGGGAAACCTTCGGCTACCACTTCCTCAGAAACGTCGTCACCTCAATCGGAAGCTCCGCCCCGGCGTTCGCATGGCACGCCGTGGAGAACAGGACGTTTTATCTCGTGGAGGCGAGCGGCAACACCTTCAGTTCCTGCGCCGGAGGGGCGATAGACCTATACTACAGCTACAGCTA
>DAHXMK010000036.1 GCA_027365515.1 Candidatus Aminicenantota bacterium | reverse complement strand
TTCCGGGGCCGGCGTCAGGACCCTGGTTCATTTGATCCTCAATAAAGAGGCGCGCAAGAAATAGGTTGCAAGCGGGCCAAGCGCGAAGTATATTTCAATCGGGGGGCCGGACAATGGCCCTATGGGGGATTGCGCATGGCTCCGTTCAAACCGCAAGGAGCAGGGTCTCTTTTATTGTCGGCCCTTGGCCTTATTCTGGCCTGCCATGTTCTCGCCCAGGCCAAGAGGTCACCGGCTCAGGATTTTCTCGACCGCCTCGAAACGAGAATGCAACAGGAGATTACCGTCGCGCGCTCGGACCAGGCCGACAACGCCAAGACTCTAGCGGCGAGCCAGTCTCTTCTCTCCGAGGCCCAGTCGGCGAAAAACGCCGCCGCGATCGCCGGGGCGCAGCACGCGATAGACCTGGCCGGGAAGGCGCTTGAGAAGAACAAGCTTCGGGAGCAGCGCGCCAGCCGCGCTTTGAGCTGGGTTCAGCGGCTCAAGCGGGAGGCCGCTTCAAGCCGCCGGCCCATGGGCGCTTTCATGCCTAGGACCGATGGAGACGTCGAGGTGGAGCCGAAGGATGGCGGGCCCGCGAGGAAAATGTCCGGAGACGAGCCCCCCGTTGCCGAGCCGGGCGACACCGTCAAGACCGGAAAGAACGGAAGCGCCGACCTGTTCCTGCCGGACGGAAGCGACATCTCCGTCGGCGCGGGCTCCGCCGTCATGCTCGCCGAGGACGGCCTCAGGCTGCTTTTGGGGCGGATCAAAGCGGAAGTCAAGCACCGACTGGACAAGAAATTTGAGGTGCGGACACCATCCGCGGTGACAAGCGTGAGGGGCACGGCCTTCGTCGTCCGCGAGCTTCCGGGCAAGCCTTCCGCGGTCATCGTCCTGAGAGGCACCGTCGCCTTCAGTGACATCAAAGGGACGAAGACCGTCCTGGTCAACGCGGGCCAGCAGAGCTACATCCTGCCGGACGGCGCGCCCGCCGAGCCGTCCGCGGCCAACCTTCAGGACATGCCGAAGTGGTGGGAGCAATGACGATGAGAAGCCCGGTTTCCCTTGCGGTTTGCGCGGCCGCGGCGTTGGCCCTTTTGTCGCTCGCCACCGCCGCGCCGGCCCAAACGGTGGACTGCCCAGGCACGCTCGAAGCGTGGTCCATAGACCGCGCCACTCCGGGATTGCAGGAGTATATGGCGACGCACAACTGCACCTGCCCTTGCGACACATGCGCGCCCGATTGCACTTCCACCGGCGCGGCCCCGGCCGCGCCGTGGTCCGGCGGCCACGCTTCCGGCAATATGAGCATGCAGATGTTCGCGGCGCAAATGGCGGGCGAACTTATAGGCCAGATTATCGCGTCGGCCTTCGCCGAACCCAAAGTTGACCAGGCGGCCCTCGCCGCCCAGAAGGCGCAGGAGGAAGCGGCGAAGAAGAAGGCCGAAGAGGAGAGAAAGATGCTCCTCGCCGCGTGGAAAGCTAGGCAGGAACAGGCGGCCCGGGAGGCCCAGCATCAGCACGCCCAGAACGTCCAGGCGGGCAACGACCTTCTGGGGCAGATGCAGGACATCGGCGGCACGAAGGAGTCCGCCCAGCCGCTCCAGGTCGAGCCGGTCGCCGGAGCTTTCGGCACCATGCAGCTAAAACCCATCGCGGCCTCGTCGGGCGCCGAGTTCAAGCCGATGGCCAACGCAAGGTACGACACTTCGGGGCTGAAGGACTGGCAACGCGCTCTCTGCGCGGCTTATCTCTCGCAGAGCGCCCTTTCGGTCGTTCGGACCGACCCAGAGCAGGCGCGCTACTTCGATGACCAGGCGCAGCTCGCCATGTCCGGCCAGCCCATAGGGGTGGCCTGCAACTTTCCAAAGATCGCCGACGCGCCGCAGCCGGCGGCTTCCGGCCCTTCCATGGAGAAGTCCATCCAGGCGATGAACCTGATTCAGGCCAAAGCAAAGGACCTCCAGGATATCGAGAGCAAACTGCAGAAGGCGAAATCGGACAAGAGCGAGGCGGAAACGAAGAGAGACCAGGCGGAGAGCGCGCTGTCGCAGGCGCAGGCCCAAA
>DAHXMK010000026.1 GCA_027365515.1 Candidatus Aminicenantota bacterium | reverse complement strand
GTTGGGCTGAAAGTTGTGGCCGGTGAATTCGATGGTGTAGGTTCCGCCCTGTTCCAACGACGCGGGGCTCGCCGTCTCGACCGACGGCGGAAGAGGTTGCCCGGCTTTGATTCCAGGCGTCACGGTGAAGGCGTTCGGAATGCGCTGCGGGTAGGAGTCCGGCATCCGGAATACGAAAGCATAGGGGCCCGGCGAGGCGGCCTGTGGAATGGCGAGTTGAAATTGAACGCCCCTCTCGCTTTGGCGCGCTCCAGTTACCAATAGCCCGGGTGGGTCGAAAGCCAGGGCAAGCGCGGCGCTGTACCGGAGCCCTATGGCTTCGACGGTGAGCGTCTGCCCTTGCTGGCCGCCGTTGGGGTTGAGAATGACTATGGTCGCTCCAAGACTCTTGACTGGGGCGGAGGTGACAATGAAGGCCGATGGCTTCTGGACTGGGGGCCTGCCGTTACTGTAAGTGGCCGTCATCGTGTAAGGCCCGGCGGGCGCGCCCTGCGAAATGATCAGCGTAAAAGTGGGGTTGGAGACGGCGGCGGCGAGCGTGGCCGCCTGCTGCTGGCAGTGAAGGCCTGTCACCTGGAGGCCGGGCGGCGAGAACGACAGGGAGGCGAGCCCCTGGCAAGGCAACCCCTGCGCCGCGACCGTAATTGACTGGCCTTGCTGGCCTTGCGATGGCGTTAGCGCCACTTGTGGCGCGGAAGCTGATTGCGCGTGGGGAGCTAAGGCAAAGGCCGTGACAAAGGCGGCAAATAGAAACGGAACAGTCCAGGAACGTTTGAACGCTGAACGCAACAGGTCCATTTTTCGTCCTCCCAACAAGGCCTTCTGGCAAGTCTTCCTCGAAGCGCCGCTCCCTGCTCGGCGCCCGAGGCATCCCTCTGTTGAGAGTAGCCTTGCACCGCCATGCCCGATTGTCAAGCAATTCGCCGTGACGCGGGTCACAAAATGAAATTGGCAACTGATGCATGGCCAGGCCAAGAATCTTTTCGGTGGAGTACAATGAAACGGGAGAGGAAATGATGGACGAAGAGAAGAGAGGTTCCTCCTGGCGCAACCGCACGGTCCTCGGCTTTTCGCTGGCAAGCCTTTTAAGCGACGCGAGCCACGAAATGGCGACCGCGGTGCTTCCCCTCTACCTTCAATCGCTTGGCCTTGGCGCCTCGGTGCTTGGCATTATCGAGGGAATCGCGGATGTTGGCGCGTCGCTGGCAAAGTGGATTTCCGGGATAGCGGGCCAGAGGCTTCGGGCGAAGAAGGGGATTACCGCATGGTGCTACGGCCTGACGACCGCTTGCGTCGGCGCTTTCGCCTTCGCCGTGACCGCCCCGCCGTTCATTGTACTTCGGACAGTTGCCTGGTTGGGGCGTGGCTTCAGGGGGCCGCTGAGGGATTCGATGATGGCAAGCGCCGTGGAGCCTAGGGACTACGGCAAAGCCTTCGGCTTGGAACGGGCGGGCGATATGGCCGGAGCCGTCATCGGCCCCTTGCTGGCGGCCATTTTCGTCGGCGTGGCTTTCACGCTTCCGCAAATTTTCCTCATTACGCTCATTCCTGGATTAGGCGCGGTCGCCGCAGTCGCATTCCTTGTCAAGGAGCGGCGCAAGAGCCGCGATGAGATGGCGGAGGTCGCCGCGCGGCCGCCGCTGCCCGGCCGCTTTTGGGCCTTCTTGGCCGTGGTGATGCTCTTCGGCATGGGCGATTTTTCGAGGACATTCCTGATCCTGGAGGGTTCCCGCCGCCTGCCGCCTCACGCCGGAGCGGCGCTTCTGGCGGTGCCGGTCCTTCTATACGTGCTTCACAACGCCGTGAGCGGGCTGATGACGTTTCCTTCCGGGTTGCTGGCGGACCGTTGGTCCTATGGCAAGACACTGGCCGTGGGCTACGGCCTCGGCTTCATCTTCAATGTAGGCCTCGCGTTTCTTCCTGGCGGGCTTTGGTGGCTCGTACCTCTTTTTCTGATAAGCGGCACTTACATAGCGGTGGAAGAGACGGTCGAGAAGGCTTCCGCGGCTAGGATGATTCCCGAGAGGGCGCGCTCCTACGCGCTCGGAATGCTCGCGACGGCGAACGCGGCGGGCGATCTTTTTTCGAGCGCCGCGACCGGCTTCCTCCTCGACCGCTTCGGGCGCGAGGCGGCTTACGGAGTCGCGGCTATCTTCACCGGAGCTGGATTTGTTGCGCTTCTTGCTTTCGTTAGGGCCGTCAGGCTTGAAGAGGAGCACAAGCCATGAACGAGATTGTCATAGAGCGTCCAGGCTATCCAAGATTAGTCATCAACCATCTTTTCCTCGATTTCACCGGGACACTATCAAGGGACGGCAAACTCATCGAGGGGGTGGCCGATAGGCTCCAAACGATCTCAACGGCGATAAAGATCACCGTGCTCACCGCCGATACGTTCGGCACGGCCGCAAACGAATTGGCCGGGCTCCCGGTCGAGCTTGAGAAGATTACCTCCGGCGGTGAAAAGGATCTGAGGGTTATGGAGGCTGGCGAGGACAAGACAGCCGCCATAGGCAACGGCATGAACGATGTTCTGATGGTCAAGAGAGCCGCGCTGGGCATCGCCGTCATAGGGCCCGAAGGAGCGGCCGGCGAACTGCTTAAAGTGGCCGGCGTGGTCGTCACCGATATCCGCGACGGCCTCGATCTGCTCATCCACCCTAGGCGCCTGACGGCTACGCTGCGCGCGTGATCAGGTTGACTGGCCGTGGAAGGCGCGGCGGCATTTTCAGCGCTGGAAGGCGTAGGAGACCTTGAAGAAGATGGCGCGATCGGTAGGGACGAGCTGGGCGCGTTCGGCGAGGCTGTGGGTGTCGCCGTAGCCAAGGTAGAATACAGTCTGCCAGTTCAGCCGGTAGGCGTACAGGAACGAGCCCGAAAGGTCGCCTGTTTTCTCCGGGACGGCGGCGGGGCAGAGATTCACGTTCCTTCTGATTCCTTCCCATTGGGCTATGACGCGGAGGAATGTCCTCGCGGAGATGGTATAGACCCCCTTAAGCCTTTCTACGGAGGCGGAGTAGAGCCGCCCGCTCGCTCCGTTCACCTTCACGTCGAGCCAGGCGAACTGGCCGTCGAATTCCAGGGAGAGGTGATCGGTCGCCCTCGAGGTCACGCTGGCCTGAAGGGTGCCGCCGTGGCCGATGGTGACGTTGTCGTAATCAATCTGCTGTCCCACGTCGCCGTAGATCGAAACGTGCGAGATGCGGTAGCCGGGGGACCAGTTGAGAGTGAAGTTCCCGTTTCTGAAATGAAGGAGTGCCGCTCCAACCTGCTGTTGCCACGTGACGACCGCCATGTCGGCGTAAAGGCCGTGCTTGCCGCTGCCGTTGATGCCAGCCGCCCATCTCCCGGTGAGCGTCGAGCCGGAGCGCTCCCAGCTTTGAGAAAGATTGAGATAAGGCTCGACCCTGCTGAAGAACGCGTTTTGAGGGTAGAAGTCGTAGGCCACCCACTGTTTCGCCTGGCGGTAGCCCGACTGGGGAACGTAGCCGTCATCCGCCCTGAAGCCGTCGCCGACCTCCTGGTAGGTGCTGGCAAGGTTCCACGTTTTGGTTCCGTGGACCCACGAAAGGTAAAGGGCGGAGGCGCTGAAAGAGTTCCCATCCCAGCCAGAGAAAACGTCGGGGCGGTCGGGAGTCTTCGTCATGCTCAAGAGAAACTGGCCGGTGAGCCTGTCCTTGTCGCTCGGGTTCCACTGGAAGTCGGGGCCAAGGACGCGGTCATATCCTCCGCCATCATACTGCCTGCTCGTCATCAAAAAACCGCCGAAGGAGCCGCCGTAGCTTTTTCGCGCCCGAAGAATGGCCACCTGCGAGGAGGCGTCAAGCGGAACGAACTGGGATGACTGGGGGCCTGGAATCACGAGGCTGCCGCCGCCCTGGTCCTGAACGGTAAGAAAAGTGTAATCGGTCCCGAAGACCTGGCCCGTTGCCCTAGCGCCCCACCTCGGGGAGGCCATGGTCCTTGTATAAACGGCCTGGATGGGCGTTTCGAGCAGGTCAACCCCCTCCATGAAGAAGGGCCTCTTCTCGGGATAAAAGATAGCGAAGCGCTGGTTGACCGATATCTGCGCCGTGTCGGACTCAACCTGCGAGAAGTCGGGGTTGAAAGTGAAATCGAGGGCGTTGTTGGCGTTGGGAATCCACTTCGCGTCAACCCCAGCGCGGTACCTTGCCGGTTCCGAGACTATCGGAGAGCCTGGGCCCTCCTCGGCCTGCCACTCCTTGCGGGCGCTGACGAAGGGGGCGACGGTCAGATGGCTGGAAGAGGGGAGCGCCTCAAGCCCAATGAGTTTCATCTCGTGGCAGAGAAGGCAGTTGCCGCCTCGGGGAAGCTTGACGCTCGTTATCTGGTAGCGGAATTTTCTGGGGTAGTTCCTGTAGAGGATGATTCCCCAAGTCTGGGGCCCGTTCTTCGCGTAACGGAGCGAGCTGAACGGAAGCCGCATCTCCATCTGCCAGCCGCCCGGCGTGATCTTGGCCGCCGAATCCCAGAAGAAGTCGGGGGACAAATCCTCGGTGCCGGTGGCGTCGTTCTTCACGCCGTCGTCGTGGACTCCGCGGGGGTTGACGAAAAGTTCGAGCGCGGAGCGGCCGTCCCCGCGAGTGTCGAGAAAGAGCCCGGCGAAGTCCTGGTCCGAGCCCACGGTGTCGCGGTCAACGTAAGGGGCGCGGATCATCTTTGGGTCCGGGTCGTCGCAGCGGAAGGCGATGTACAAATAGTGCTCGTCGTAAGTTATCCAAGCCGATGTCTTGACGGGAGGCGCCACGCTGTCGCCGGGGTCAATGTCGTAGAAGGTTGAGATTTCCGTGGCGCCTCGCCAGCCTGGGTCGTCCAGGTCGCCGTCAACGCTTATCGGCGCGCTGGCTCTGGTGATGGTGACGGGGGATTCGCCGGAGGGTTGCTGGCCATGGGCGGCGAGCGCCGAAGCGGTTATCACCAGCCCTGCTGTCGCTGCTTTCCAGTTCAAGTCCCCCTCCAGGCGCGGCGAGCGGATTCATTATCCGCCCAGAAATGATTACTTACGGGAGATGCCGCCTTTTTGTTGCGCCGCGTCGCGGCTTTGGGAGGACGGGGCGTGGTAAACTTCATTCGGAGGCGCGATGCGCTCCTACGTTAGGCTGATCCTTAGGCAAGCCATGAACCGGCTCTTTCCGATGACGCTGCCGCGCGCCCTTTTTCTGGCGCTCTTCGGCTCGGCGGGCCTCTTCTTCATCCTTGGCGATTACTTCTTTTTCGAGCGGGTCTTTCATCTTCTCTTGAAACACAACCCGCAAATCCCGAGGCTCATTCTTCTTGGCCTCTGCGCCAAGCTGATGGGACTCGTCCTTCTCACCACCTTCACGATGGTGCTCTTCTCGGCTTCGGTGAGCGCTCTCTCCTACCTTTACCTTGACGATGACTTGTCGCTTCTTCTCGTGCTTCCAATAAGGCGGTGGAAGATTTGGCTCATCCGGTCGTGGCAGGCCGCCGCGAACGCCTCCTACATGGTCTTCCTGCTTCTCGTCCCCGTATTGGCGGCCTACTTCGTCCAAGCCGGAGGTTCTCCAATTGGCTTCGCCGCTTCCATCGCCGGGCTGGCGGCTTATCTCCTGATTCCGGCGAGCTGGGGCATCGGAGTGACCGTCCTGCTCGCTCGTTTCTTTCCCGCCAAGAGGCTCCACCAGCTTTTGACGGTCATGACTCTGGTCATGGTCTGCCTGCTCGTCATACTTCTGAGGCTCTCGCGGCCGGAAGCTCTTCTCAACCCTCGAAGCAGCCAGAAGTCGGTCGAAGTTCTAAAGTCCATAGAGCTTCCCCGCGAGGCTTCGCTGCCTTCGACCTGGCTCGCGCGAGCCGTCGTCGCGGGCTCGGAGAATGGGGCCGCCACGATGTCGCTCCCGTTGGGAAGGCTCGCGTTGCTCTTGGCGGCGAGTCTGCTTCCGCTGTTCATCCTCTTGAGGCTTTGGCATTCAAAGGGCTACGGCAGGGCGCAGGAGAGGCAGGATATGGCCGCCGGGGGAGGAAGGCGCCGGCTTCTTCCCGCCTTTGCGTCGGCGATGTGCGCCTTCACCCCGGCCGGAAGAAACTCAAGGGCAATCCTCAAGCGGGACATTCTCCTCTTCGCGAGGGATCCCACCCAATGGGGACAACTCTTCATTCTTGCGGCGCTCGTCGTAATCTATCTGGCGAACGTCCGGTACATGCCGAGCGAGATCGCCCCCTTCAGAATAGCGGTGAGCTTCTGGAACCTGGCGACGCTCGGGCTTATCGTCGCCTCGGTGGCCGGCAGGTTCGCGTTCACCGCCGTGGGAAGCGAGGGCCAAGCCTACTTCGCCTCAAGAAGCCTGCCAGTGAGCGCCTTCAGCTATCTTTGGGCGAAGTATCTCTTCACCGCCGTCCCTTTGACTTCGCTCTCGGTGTTGACTCTCTTTCTGTCGAACAGATTCCTCGGCGTCGAGGGAGAAGCGCTTGGGTTCGCGCTCTTCGTTTCTCTATGCGCTCCGCTGGCCCTGAGCGGCCTCGCGCTGGCATGCGGCTCCATCGCGCCGGTCTTCGACTCGAAGAACCCGGCCAAGGCGGTGATGAGCGCGTGGGGGCTCATCTACATGGCCCTTTCAATGGGATACGTGGCCGCTCTTATCATCGCGGAAGCCAGGCCGGTCTATGGCTATTACACAAACCTTCTTTCGGGTGGCGCGCCGCCGCAGTATCTGCTCGCTGTACTCGCCATAGGAACAGGAAGCGCCGCTTTGCTCGCCGCTTCGCTCCTCATCGCCTGGTGGCGGCTCCGAACCCTGGAGCCTTAATCATCATAGCTCAGGCTCAGAAAAGAACATCACCACGAAATCACCAAGTTCACAAGAGCGAAGGATGCGAGGTGCAGTCATCAGCGCCAAGGACACGGAGGAAAGACGCGGGCTCTAGTTAGAGGCCTATGTCCGGTGTTGATTTGTGCCGCCTATAATCTTGCGTGGTGCGTATTTCAGAGAGGCGTATCACCTTATGCAACCCAACAATTCTCTGCACCACCATCTCAGCGGTGAATAACCCGCGCGGGCTATCAGGATAGAGGCTGGCGATGTTTCATGTGTGATACGTCCGATCCCCATGGTTACTTGACAATCGGTGGGTTTGGTGGTTGACTCACCTTCTTACAGGGCCAAATCTACATCGGGGGGTCCTTGAAGCATTGGCTTGAACGGGCGCGAGCCCGGAGGAGAGTGCGATGATGAGGGAGCGTGAGTGGCGGGGCGCGGCTTTCGCGGCTGCGGTTGTGTGTCTTATGGTGGCGGGGCTCTTCGGCAGTGCGGCCATGGCGCAGGAAGTGATGAGCGTCGCGCAGAACATGCCGGGGTTCACGGCTTCGTCGTCGTTCGCCAATTTTTCCAAAGGTGAATCGGTGAACATGTTGAGCGGCAATCTCACGGTAGTGCACGCGTCGGCGGTGGGGCTGCCCGAGCACCTCGGCGTTGATCTGAGGCCGGTGCG
>DAHXMK010000420.1 GCA_027365515.1 Candidatus Aminicenantota bacterium | reverse complement strand
AGTCTTGGAGATAGATTCGATCCGGGCCTTTGACGACGCGGTCGTGGCGCCGCGCCACGGCTTCACCAGCGCTTCGGACTACTACGCGAAGGCAAGCGCAGGGCCGCTTCTCGGCGGATTGAAAATCCCCGCACTGCTCATGCTGTCGAGGGAGGATCCGATGGTCCCTCCTCACGCCGCCGAGCCTTACCTGAAAGCAAACCGCGGGCTGATGGATTTCAGGTGGACCGGCCGGGGAGGCCACGTCGGAATGCCGGGAAACCTGGCCGTCGGAATTGACGGCGCTCCTCTGGGCGCCGAGGGCCAGGCGGTTGGATGGCTACTTAGGCAACGGTGAAAACCATTCGCGGCGCGACAGCTCGTACCGCCGTCACGGCGCCGTTTGCCTTCTCGCTCTCCAACTCCTAACGTCTCACGCTTACTTATTGATCTCCGAGGTGCAGTTCGGGCACTTCGTCGCCTTTAGCGGAATCGCGCTGCAGCAGAATGGGCACTCCTTTGTTGACGCCGGCGCCGGCGCCGGCTCCTTCTTGAGGCGGTTGATCTGCCTCACGACCATGAAAATGACGAAGCTTATGATCAAGAAGTCAATGACAGTGTTGATGAAGAGCCCGTAATTGATCGTCGCCGCTCCGGCGGCCTTCGCCTTTTCGATCGTGTCGTAGCTTCCTTCGGAGAGGTTGATGAAAAGGTTGGAGAAGTTCACCTTCCCGAGGAGCAGCCCCAGCGGCGGCATCAGCACGTCGCTAACGAGCGAGCTGATTATTTTCCCGAAGGCTCCGCCGATGATAATGCCGATGGCCATGTCCAGGACGTTGCCGCGCATGGCAAATTCCTTGAACTCTTTCAGCATGGGATCCTCCATTGAGCCGGGCCCAAACAATGCGGGAAGGGCTGGGGCGAAAGGCCCCAGCCCGAAAACTGCTGGCTACTTCGCCGGAACCTCGACCGGCGCGACGGAGGTGATCTCCACGCGGCGGTTCTTGGCCCGGCCTTCCTTCGTCTTGTTGTCTGCGACCGGGTCTTTTGGACCCATGCCGGCAACCGTCGCGATGCGGGAGGCGTCAATGCCGTTGGCGACGAGGTACTTCTTGACGGCCTCGGCGCGGTTCTTTGACAGGATGGCGTTCCACGCGTCGGAGCCCTGGCTGTCGGTATATCCGGTTATGTTTATCTGGAGAGGATAGCTCTTAAGTTTTTCGACGACGCCGTTGAGCGCCGCGTCCGCGTCCTTCGGAATTGCCCACTTGTTCGTGTCGAACTTGAGGACGCTCTCGCCGAGCGTGATCTTCATCATCTTGGGAGTTTCCGGCGTTATGGTCTGCTGGGGCTCGGGTGGCGGTGGCGGCGGAGGTGGTGGCGGCGGGGCGACCGGCTCGGGCGCTGGGGCAGGCGGCGGAGGAGGAGGCGGCGGCGCGGCCGCTTCGCGCGGGAATCGGTATGCAATGCCGGTCCTCACGTCCCAGATGTTGTCGGTGGGCCATCCGCTGACGCGGTGGTAAGCCCCCTGAATGACCCAGCCCCACGCGTCGGTGAAGTAGTGGCGGTAGCCGACGGCCAGGCCGCCCATGAACTTGTCGGTGCCGATGTTACCTACTGGATAGGCAGTGCCGCCGTAATTGATCCCGTCGTCACCGCTGCCGAAAGCGTAGCCAAGATTGAGCTGGCCGTAAATCTGTCCCTTCCGGCCGGCCTTCCAAACGAATTCGGGGCCAACCTCGAAGACCTCGCTGTGGCGGGATATCTCGTACTCGCCGATCGGCACGCCGGCGTAAGCAGCGTTGAGCTTGAAATCCGTCGGCAAATAGATCAGCCCGGCGTGAAGGCCTACCCTGTCGGTGAAGAACCAGCCGAAGTCGAAGCTGGCCAGCCATTTGTCCTTCATCGTGATGTGCCCGGAAATCGGCGGATTCGAGAAATTCTGGCTGTCCGCCCCGAACTGGTAGCCGGCGAGCAAATCCACGTAGCCGGTTTTGGCCTGGGCGAAGAGCCCCAGGCTCGCCAAAACTAGAACCGTTCCAACCAACCATTTTTTCATTTCGATCCTCCTTTCTGACTGCTCCTCATAGCCATACCATAGCGCCATCGGCCGTACGATTGCAACCGTGAGCGCTCATGCCGGGGAATAATGGGCAAAACACATCGCATGCTCCACGCAGTTCCGGTGTTCACTTCTTCTGGCGCGCGAGAATCGCATCCATTTCGTCCATCACGGAGTTCATCTCCCTCATCGCCGCGCCGAACGGAACGCTGGTTGTCATATCCACGCCCGCATCCTTTAGAAGCTGAACCGGGTATTCGCTGGAACCGGACGAAAGCATCTTGAGATAGGCGTCGCGGGCCTTCACCGAAGGCTTCTTGGCGGACTCTTCCTGGCGGATGGCGTTGGCTATCGAGGTCGAGGCGACGATGCTCGTCGCGTACTCGAAGACATAGAAGTTTCTGTAGAAGTGCGGAATGTACGCCCACTCCACGCCGTACCTGTCGTCAATCTTGCAGAAGCCCTCTTTTTCGCCGTAATACTTTCTCAGAAGGCCGAGATAGAGCGCGTTGAGCGAATCGCCGGTCAGCGGCTGGCCATGCTCGACCATTTCATGAATCTTCAGCTCGAACTCCGCGAATAGCGTCTGGCGGAAAAGCGTCTGGCGCAGGCCGTCAAGGTAGTTGCCGAGAAGAGAGAGCCGAGTAGCATCGTCCTTCGTGTTGTCAAGCATGTAATGGAGCAGCAGGTTCTCGTTGCATGTCGAGGCGACTTCGGCGACGAAGATGGAATAGTCGGCCGAAACGTAAGGCTGGTGAGTGTTTGAAAGGTAGCTGTGCATGGAGTGGCCCGACTCGTGGGCCAGCGTGGAGACGTCCTCGTACCTTCCCATGTAGTTCAATAGCTCGTAAGGGTGCAGGTCGTAAACGGAGCCGGAACTGTAAGCCCCGGAGCGCTTGCCCTGCGCCGGGAAGAAGTCAACCCACCTCTCATTATAGAAGCCGTTTGCCAGCGTCTCCTGGTACTCCTTCCCGAGCGGGGCCACGGCGGCCAGAACCAGTTTCATGGCCTCGTCGGCCGTATAGTCCCTGTCAACGCCCTTCACTATGTCGGCGTAAAGATCCTCGTAGCGAAGCTGGTCAACGCCCATCATCCTCTGCCGGAGCTTGAGGTAGCGGTGAAGCGTCGGCAGGTTCGCGTTCACGTCGGCGATGAGCTGCGTATAGACCGTGGTCGGTATGTTGTCGCGGTCGAGGGCCGCCTGGAGGCATGAGTCGTAGTGGCGCGCCTCTTTCGTGAAAGTGTGCGCCTTCACGGCGTTGTAAAGCGTCGTTCCAAGCGTGCGTTTGAACTCGCCGTACTTGTCCCAGAACTCCTTGAAGACGAGGTCCCGGTCGGCCCTGTCGCCGAGCGCGCGGTACTTGGTGTAGGCCTGCGCGTCCATGCGGATCTTCTCGCCGGTCGAGAGCGTCACTTCCGGATAGGGCATTTCGGCGTTGGTGAAGACGTTGTAGATTGAGCCTGGGGCGCCGCCCATCTTGCTCTGCGCGAGGGCGGCGATGCGCTCCTCGGCCGGGCTGAGCGTGTGGGCCTTCATCCTCAAAATGTTCCCGAGGAAAGGCATGAACGGCTTGAGCTTGGGCTCGGCCTTGACGAAAGCGCTTATTTTCTCCTCGCCGACCGCGAGAATCTCAGGCGTCATATAGGAAACCGCCGTGCCGAAATCTCCGGCCACCTGCCCGATCGCCTGGGCGCGCTGCTGCGCCGCGGAGTCGCGGGTGTTCAGATCGTACGAAAAGCTGGCATAGGAATAGAGCTTGGATAGCTCTTTGTCCATCTCGGCGAAGGTATCCAGGGCCGAATAGAAGAGAGCCGCCGATTCGCCGAGGCGTCCCTTGTAAGAGGCGATCTCCGGAATGCGCTTGGCGAACGCGTCCTTGGCGGCCTCCCACGAGGCCTGGTCCTTGTAAAGCTGCGTAAGGTCCCACTTGTATTTGTCCGGCGCCGAGCCGCGCTCCTGCGCGAGCGCCGGCGCGCCTGCCGTCACGCTGAACATAGCCATCATTGCCACCTCAAGAATGAAGCGTCGCATTATTCCCTCCTTTTCGCCGTTTCTTCCCGCCCAGCATTAAAAAGCGGCACACCCGCCGCACGTAGTATATGATACGACGGTGAGGGATGAAAGATTCCCGGCCTTGAAGCCGGGCGAGGCCGGCATCCAATGGGAACGAATATTCTCGACAGGCTATACGACGAACTTTCCAAAACAGGCGAGCCGCTGCCGGTAGAAGAGTGCGCGGCTAGATATCTTCGTACTGACAATGCGGCCGTCGCTGCCAGGATTTTCGAGGGGCTTCTCTTCAAAGACGAGCGCTTTCGGCTTTCGAAAGGCCTGGTGCTGGCTCTGCCGCCCAAGCGCCCTTTCGCAGGACGCGCCATTGACTCGCTCGAATTCGCCGTGCTCGATTTCGAGACGAACGGACTCGGCCCCGTTGACCGCGCCATCGAAGTGGGAGTGGTCGCTTGCGCCGGGGGAGAGGAGATCGCCTCGTTCGAATCTCTGATAAACCCTGGAACGCCGGTCGCCCCATTCGTCCAGGTGATGACCGGCATCGGCCCCGAGCAGCTTGCCGGGAAGCCATCCTTCTCGGAAATCTGGCCGGCCCTCAAAGGGCTGCTGGATGAAAGGGTGCTGGTCGCCCACAACCTGCCTTTCGACGGACGAATCCTTCGCAACGAACTGGAGATTCTCGGATCTGGCCGCCTCCACGGCGCGCCGGGGCTCTGCACGCTCAAGCTTTCGAGGAGACTCCACCCTTCAGAAGAGAGCCACTGCCTCGACGCCCTCGCCGAGCGCCACGGCCTCTCTTTCGAGGCGCGCCACAGGGCGCTCGGCGACGCCAGGGTCACCAGCCGCCTGCTATGGCTTTTGTTGGAGGAAGCCTCCGACAGATTCGCCGTCGCCACGTGGGACGACCTTGAGAAGTTCCTCGCCCCCGCGAAAAGGAGGAACGGAAGATATATCCGCCACGGCGCGAAGACGGGATGATAAGGCGGGCCTCTCCATTCCTCTTCTTGGCCATTATTCTCGCGAAGGCGTTGTATAAGCGGCGGGCTTGCATTCGCGGCCTTCGTGGGGCAACATTTCCAAAGGAGGGATCATGAGAAATGCTCGTTTTGGTTTGGCCGCCGTCATTGGACTGATCTTGATTTCTTCGGCCGTTATTAAGACCGTGGCGCGGCCGCCGGTCTACGCTTCGTGCTTCATAGAGGCGAGCGACGCGGCGGGCCAGCCGATGGCCGGAGTGCTGGTCGTCTTCCGCGACAAGAACAACCGAATCGCCAGGACGATTGCGACTACCGAGAAGGGCTCGTGCATCGCGTCGGGCCTTGTTTCCGGCGTAACCTATGAGGCGACGGCCAGCGCCTGCGGGTACACGCCGTCAAGGATGACGGCGAACCCCAACGCCAGCGGGCAGATGGAGCACATCGCGTTCCGCCTTGAAAAAGCCTACGCCTCCAAGGCGGAGGCGCTCACGAAGGCGGGCGACTCCACGGGGGCGATATGCGGCCTCGCCGTTGACGCATCATGCCAGCCGGTCGCCGGCGTGGAGGTGATTCTCGAAGGCGGCGAGCTGAAGGAACCGCTTCACGCAAAGACCGAAGGGGATGGCATTTTTTCATTCGCATCGCTCGCTCCTGCCGCCGCCTACAGGATATATGCCACGCTCCCGGGCTTTTCCACCGTCATCCGCAAGCCGGTAGCAGTCAAGGCCGGCGAGAGCGCCACGATGGAAATCCAAGTGAAGCCTTGAATTGGGACATGGACGCCACCGCCGGCCTCGCGTTTCTTACGACCGTGCTCATCGCCGCCGCGCTCCAGCTCGCGATCTACTATCCCAAGCTTCCAGAGAGGGTCGCCGTGCACTTCAATGCTTCGCTGGAGCCGAACTCCTATCTCTCCAAGACCGCCTACGCGATCTTCTGGGCTGGATTCATAGCTTTTCTGGCCACCGTGCTCTGCTTCGCGCAGCCGGCCATTCCTCTTTGGTTCACCGCCGCCGCTTTGGCCATTCTCGTGGTTGTCAACCAGTTTCTGATCGCGGCCAATCTCAACGAGGGGAAGTTGAGTGGATGGATCTTCGTTCCCATCGGGCTCATGGCCGCGTTGGTCATATTTTTCTCGACCCACGCCATCCGTTAGCGGCCGGCTTGACAACGAG
>DAHXMK010000403.1 GCA_027365515.1 Candidatus Aminicenantota bacterium | reverse complement strand
GTTCGCGATCTGGTCCGTCATCGTCGGCTTGCTGCTGGTCCTCATGGCCCTGGGCGGCACCGTGCTCAAGCGCCTGCCGCTGTCCACGGCCATGCTCTACCTGCTGGTGGGCATCGGCGTGAGCCCGCTGGGCCTCGACCTGATGCGCGCCGGAAAGAGCGCCCCCGATGCTCTCAAGGCACTCTTGGCCGGGGACGACGGCCGCGAGGTGCGCCAAGTGGCGATGATTGACGCTTCTGGCCGCGTCGCGGCGCACACCGGGGCAAAGTGCATCCCGGCGGCCGGGCACGAGGTAGGAGATCAATTTTCCGTCGAGGCGAATCTCATGGAAAACGATAAGGTCTGGCCGGCGATGGCCAAGGCCTATCGCGAAGCCAAGGGAGACCTGGCGGATAGAATGCTGGCGGCGCTGGACGCGGCGCAGTCCGTCGGCGGGGACATACGGGGCATGCAGTCCGCCGCCATCCTCGTCGTGAAGGGAAAGTCCACCGGCAGGCCGTGGGCCGACACCATCTTTGACTTGCGAGTCGAAGACAACCCGCGGCCCCTTCAAGAACTGCGCCGGCTGGTCCTGCTGCAAAGGGCTTACAACCACGCCTCCGCCGGGGACGACCTCACGGCGGCCGGTAAACTGGACGAGGCATTGAAGGAGTACGCTGAGGCGGCCCGGCTCGCGCCGGAAGTTCAGGAGCTTCCCTACTGGGAGGCGGTCGCTCTGGCCTCGAACGGCCACCTTGAAGAGTCTCTGCCCATTTTCAAGTCGGTCTTCGCGAAGGAGCCGCGATGGGCCGAGCTGACGCCCAGGCTGCCCGGCGTCGGCCTTTTGCCGAAAGACCCGGAGCTTCTCAAGAAGATAATAGCCCAGGCGGCAGCAAAGAAGTGATATGAATGTTTCATGCAGCCGACTTGGTGATGTAATGGCGTTGCTTTGGCGGAGGTTGTTCTTCGGCAAGATGCTTTTGCAGGTAAGATTTTTGCCGCTCTCGCCCACTTCGCTGGCCTGGAGCGCCGCGCTCATTTCGCTGGCGTTTCTCGTGCTTTCATGCAATTCAACACCCGCTCCCGCCAAGGCGCCAGCCAAGTACGAAAGCCTTCGACAGGCGCTAGAACCGCTTCACAGCCCGATGCCTCCAGTTGCCGCCGGAGATTGGCTGGCGGCACACGCCGAGCCGGGGCAGACGTTCGAAGAGTACCGCGCCTCCAACCCGGCCACGGCCAATTTCGCGCGACGCACCCTCTACGTCGTGCAGATCGGCACCCTCTCGAAAGAACGCGCCGCCACCTTCACAGCCATAGCGGATTATTTGTCCCGGTTCTACGAACTGCCGGTTCAGCGGCTGGCGCCGCTGCCGGAAAGCGCCCTGCCTAAATCGGCGCTGCATGAATCTCTGTGGGGGGCAGTGCAGCTTAAGACCGGGCCCGTATTGAACGACGTGCTGGCTTCGGCCGTTCCTCCAGACGCGGCCGGGCTCTTGTGGTTCACCGAAACCGATCTCTGGCCGGGCGAAGGGTGGAACTACGTCTTCGGGCAGGCCACGTGGACGCAGCGCGCCGGGGTTTTCTCGTTCTGCCGCCTCTTTCAGGGAAAGTTCGGCCAAGAGCGCGGCTTGCGAAGGGCTCTCGCTATAAGCGCCCACGAAGTGGGCCATCTTTTCGGGATGCGCCACTGCACCAAGTGGCTCTGCCTGATGAACGGCTGCAACAGCCTCTCGGAGCTCGACCGCCACCCGCTCTGGCTCTGCCCCGAGTGCCTAATGAAGCTCTCAATCGCGACGGGCGCCAACAAGGAGAAGCACTGCCGCAGCCTCGAGGGGTTTTGCAGGGAGCACGGCTTATCCGAGGAGGCCCAATTCTACGGCCGCGAAGCGGAGGCCGTCGCGGCGT
>DAHXMK010000385.1 GCA_027365515.1 Candidatus Aminicenantota bacterium | reverse complement strand
CATGACGGTCGGCGAAGCGCTGGCCGTTGCCGAGGCGGTCCGCCCTCGGCGCACCTTTTTGATCCATATGGGACACGAACTGGAATACTCGGAGCTTGCCGGAGCGCTTCCCCCTGGAGTGGAGCCGGCATATGACGGGCTTAGCCTCGAAATCAAACGGCAGAAGGAGCATGTCAAATGACATCAAAGAAAGCCACGGCGATCTATCAAGACCTTAAAGGCAAGCGCGTCCTTGTTACGGGCGCCTCCAGCGGCATCGGCCTCGCGTGCGCCAGGGCGCTCGCCGGTTCCGGCGCCATGGTGGCGGCCCAATACCTCAATGGCAAGAGTGCCGCAGAAAAGGCGGAGAAAGAATTCCCCGGAAGGCTACTCAAAGTCAGAGCTGACTTATCCGAAGAGAAGGGCTGCGTCAAAGTGGTCGGTGAATCCATTAAGGCGCTGGGGGGGCTTGACCTGCTGGTTCACTCGGCGGGAATCTGGACCGACGGCCCTATTAGAGAAATGACCAGGGAGACCCTTGAAACCACGTTCAAAACCAACACCTTCTCCTCATACTACCTGAGCCGGGAGGCGTCCAGGCGGATCACGAGAGGCGGCCTGATCTTTATCGGAAGCACGGCTGGCCAGAGGGGAGAGCCAGGCCATTCGCATTACGCAGGCAGCAAAGGGGCCTTGCAGTCAATGGTCCTGTCGCTTGCTCAAGAGCTTGCCCCTTCAATAAGAGTGAACCTCGTCTCGCCCGGCTGGGTCCGCACGCCGATGAGCGAGGAGGCGCTTCGTTCGAGGGAAAAGTCCATCATCTCCGCAGTACCGCTCAAACGAGTGGCCGAAGCGGATGATGTCGCCGAGGCCGTTCTCTTCCTGGCGAGTAATTCAAGCCGCCACCTGACGGGAGTGGACATCTGCTGCAGCGGCGGGGCACTGCTTCCCATGCCAAGGGGATAGCGCGGCCGGTCACGCCAGCGCGGCAATGACGGCCAGGGTTCCCAGCCCCGCGAGCAGGGAGAGAGCCATTTTTCCGCTCCTCCTGTCGGCCAGATAAAAAGCGTACAGCCCGTTGACGACGTTGTTGCTCGCCATGGCTACCATTACGCTCACGGCCGCGACGCTCATCGGGGCGGTATGGCCCGCGGCCTGCGTGACGCCGAGGACGAAGGGGGTTATGTCGGTTACCCCCACGAGCACCGCCAAGGTGTAGAGCCCGCCCGTTCCCAACTGATCGGCCGCCAGCTTGGTCGCTATCAGCAAAGCAACGAACAGCATGGCGAAGAGAAGCGCGGCCTTTATGGCGAGAGGATTCTTCGACCCGGAAACGTCGGCTTCGTCCCCTGCTCTCTCCGAGCCATTTCTGGCCCAGAGAAAGCCGCCGGCCATTCCCGCCAGCGCGACAAGCCCCAGTCTCCACGCCACTTCTCTGGCTAGCGCGCCGTTGAAGATCGCGATAAAGACCCACATGCGAAGATACATAACGCCGCATGCCATCAGTATGGCGCCGGAGTAGCGGCGGGCGCGGCCGCTCTCCTTTGCCTGCCTCGCCATTACGATGGTCGTGGCGGTCGAGGAGTAGGCTCCACCAAGGAAGGCGGCCAGCAGGATTCCGCCACCTTTTCCTCGCGCCACCATCTGGAGAATGTAACTCACGTAAGATATGGCGCTGACCGCTACCACGACGAGCCACGTTTTGAACGGATTAAGATGAAACGAAGTAAACTCCTCGTTCGGGACG
>DAHXMK010000375.1 GCA_027365515.1 Candidatus Aminicenantota bacterium | reverse complement strand
TCGAGTTCTTCTCCCCCGACTTGATGTCGTCCCGCTTCCACTGCCCGATGCAGGGGCCGCAAGCGTTGGTGAGCACCACCGCCCCGATCTCTTCAAGCGCCTTCATCTGGCCGTCGCGGCGGATCGTCTGGTTGACCTGTTCGCTTCCCGGAGAGACCATCAGCGGAACCGCCAGCTTGACGCCTTTCGACGCCGCCTCCGTGGCAACTTCAGCGGCCCGCCCCATGTCCTCGTAAGAGGAGTTGGTGCAGGAGCCGATGAGGGCGAAGGTGAGGTTGTCGGGATAACCTTCCTTGGGCACGGCATCTTTAAGTTCGCCGAGCGTGCGGGCCAAGTCGGGAGTGTGCGGCCCGACGACGTGCGGCTCGAGCTTGGAGAGGTCTATCTCGATCACCTGGTCGAAGAACTTCTCCGGCGAAGCCGCCACCTCGTCGTCCGCGCGCAGCAGGCTTTCGTTTTTGGAGGCAAGCTCGGCGAGCGCGGCTCTTCCGGTTCCTTTCAGGTACCCAGCCATTCTGCTGTCGAACGGGAAGACCGACGTCGTCGCGCCAAGCTCCGCGCCCATGTTGGTGATCGTCGCCTTGCCGGTGCATGAGATCGCTTCCACGCCGGGGCCGAAGTACTCGATGATCCGGTTCGTTCCACCCTTGACCGTAAGAATGCCAAGGAGTTTGAGGATGACATCTTTCGGCGAGGTCCAGCCCGAAGGCTTCCCAAGGAGCTTCACGCCGACCAGCTTCGGATACAGGACTTCCCACGGGAAACCGGCCATCACGTCAACCGCGTCGGCTCCGCCTACTCCTGAAGCAAACATCCCCAGCCCGCCGGCATTTGGCGTGTGGCTGTCGGTCCCGATTATCATTCCGCCCGGGAAAGCGTAGTTTTCGAGGACCACCTGATGGATGATGCCGGAGCCCGGCTTCCAGAAACCCATGCCGTACTTCGATGCTGCCGAAGAAAGGAAAGCATAGACCTCCTTGTTGTCTTCCTCGGCCTTGGGCAGGTCAACGCCCGCGCCCTTGTAAGCCTGAATCAAGTGGTCGCAATGGACCGTCGTCGGCACCGCGACGCGCGGCCTTCCCGACTGCATGAACTGCAAGATCGCCATCTGCGCCGTGGCGTCCTGCATCGCGACGCGGTCGGGCCTCAGATAGATGTAGCTCTTGCCAGGGGAAAGCTCCGCCTTCGAGGCATCGTCCAGATGGCCGAAAAGCACCTTTTCGGCGTAGGTCAACGGCCTTGCAAGCCGCTTCCTGATGACATCTAGGTTCTTCTTCGTCTTGGCGTAGGCCGCCCCCACGAACTCAGGAGTTGATTCAATATTTGCCATTGTCTCCTCCAAGTGCGCCGGCGGCATCCCCGCCCGGCAGGCGCCTATTATAGCCACCCCCGCCCTCGCGTTCAACACGCTGTATAGGTTCAACACATGTGAGACGAATAAGGGGAAGCGCGAGAGGGGATGATGGCATGGTTGAGGAGGAATTGGAAGGGGGTGAGTTTGTTGAGGGAATGGTG
>DAHXMK010000374.1 GCA_027365515.1 Candidatus Aminicenantota bacterium | reverse complement strand
TTCTAACCTTCTCGCTCTCTAACTTATTTGCTCCATCATTCCGACGCAGAAAATGGCCCGGCGCCGACGGCGTTAAATTAGGCTAGTAAAGAGAGATTGCTTCCCCCGCGTTGTCGTTGGCACTCCGCCCCGGGGCTGTCTTGACTTGGCGGCGGCCTGGCTGTATTGTCATCGGGAGGCGGGAGGATGCGTGATGGCGCGGAAGGCCAAGCAGCCGGGATTCGAGGATAGACTGAAGCAGCTTGAGGGGATCGTGTCCCAGCTCGAAGGGGGCAACCTTCCCCTCGAAGAGAGCCTGGGCCTCTTCGAGAAGGGAATCACGCTGAGCCGGGAGCTGCAAAAGTCCCTCGAAGCCGCTTCGCTAAGGGTCTCGAAGCTCCTGGAGGACGGCCGGGAGGCGCCGCTGGATGACGCCGCTCCGAATGGCGGCGAAGAAGGCGGCGGGGAATCAAGGTGACCGCGGCCGCGTTTGAAAAGTGGGTTCCAAAGATCGAGGCTTCGCTGGGCGAGGTTCTTCCGGCGGTGGCCGAGGAACCATCCAAGCTCCACGAGGCGATGCGTTACAGCATCTTCGCCGGCGGAAAGAGAATACGGCCCGTGCTCGCCATGACGGCATACGAAGCGTGCGGCGGCAACGAGCCGGAAGTGGTCCTGCCGGCGGCCGCGGCGCTCGAACTGCTTCACACCTACAGCCTGATTCACGACGACCTGCCGGCCATGGACAACGACGACCTGCGGCGGGGCAAGCCGACATCGCACGTGGTCTTCGGAGAGGCCGTCGCCATTTTGGCCGGCGACGCCCTTCTCACGCTGGGCGCCGAGCTTCTGATGACAAGGCCGAAAGGGGCCGCGTACCTCGCCAAGCGCGCCAAGGCCTCGCGCGTCGTCTTCAAAGCCTTGGGGACGCGAGGAATGGCAGGCGGCCAGGTGCTGGACCTCGAAGCCGAGGGAGCGGAGCAGGTCAAGGCCGACGACCTCGCGAAAATCCACCGCATGAAGACGGGCGTATTTCTCGAAGCGTGCCTGGTCTGCGGCGGCATCTGGGCGGGGGCGCGCGCTGAAACCCTTGCCGCGCTGAAGCGCTACGGCGCGGCCCTGGGAATGGCCTTCCAGGTCGTTGACGACATCCTCGACGCCACTCAAACGAAGGAGACCATCGGCAAGACGCCGGGCAAGGACGAAAAGTCCGGCAAGGCGACCTTCGTGAAGGTCTGGGGCGTCGCCGGCGCCAGGCGCCACGCCGACCGCCTTCTTTCTGAGGCGCTTCGGGCGCTCTCGCCGGTCGGCGAGAGGAGCCTCGCGCTTCGCGAGCCCGCTCACTTCGTGGTGGATAGGGACAGGTAGCGGTTCAACCGCCGCGATTGGCCTCTAATGAAAAAACGCGCCGACATATTGGCCGTTGAGCGCTCGCTGGCGGAAAGCCGCCAGAAGGCTCAGGCGCTCATATTGGCTGGACAGCTTTACAGCGGCGAGAGGCGCATCGAAAAACCCGGCCAGCTTGTCCCCGGCGATCTTCCGTTGGAGGTACGCGGCCCGAAATGTCCCTTCGTAAGCCGCGGCGGCCTCAAGCTCGACGGGGCTATCGAGGACCTCGGCCTCGACGTTGGTGGACTCGGCTGCCTCGACGTCGGGGCTTCAACCGGAGGCTTCACCGATTGCCTTCTCAAGAGGGGCGCGAGCCGGGTGGTCGCGCTCGACGTCGGCCACGGCCAGTTGGACGGCAGGCTGAAGTCCGACCCGCGAGTCACCGCGATCGAGGGCTTCAACGCGAGATACCTGGAACCGGAATCGCTCCCCTTCCCTCCCAGCCTCGTGGTTGTTGACGCGTCTTTCATTTCTCTCAAGCTCCTGTTGCCGGCCATCGCTCGCTCGGCTCCCGAAGCAAGGCTGCTCGCCATGGTCAAGCCGCAGTTCGAGGTCGGCAAGGGACGCGTCGGGCGCGGCGGCGTCGTGCGAAACGAGCAAGACCAGATAGCCGCGGTCGAGGAGGTGGCGGCGGCGG
>DAHXMK010000337.1 GCA_027365515.1 Candidatus Aminicenantota bacterium | reverse complement strand
AACATTCCAGGCGATCCAGTTCACGCTCGCTGACATGGCTACAAGGATTGAAGCGGCCCGGCTTCTCGCCTTTCAAGCGGCGTGGCGGAAGGACCGCGGCCTTCCAGTGACCAAGCAGTCGGCCATGGCGAAGTACTACGCATCCGAGGTCTCGGTCTGGGCCTCGGAGCGGGCTGTCCAGGTCCTGGGCGGATATGGCTACATAAAGGATTATCCCGCCGAGAAGTTCTACCGGGACACAAAGCTCAACACCATCGGCGAGGGGACGAGTGAGATACAGCGCCTCGTCATTGCCAGACAGATATTCAGGGAGTTCGGCGCGTAAGGGACACGAAGGCAAGTTGCCGTCAAGACACCAAGCAATGGAGGGTTGATAAGAGGCGAGTTGATAGGTTCATGAGAGCGAAGGCACCGTATCTTTGCTCGTATCAACTCATAAGCTTGTCAACCGCGGAGAGTCGCGTTGAATCTTCTGGCCGAAAGCGTTCTGAACGGCGACGCCAGGGCACTGAGCCGCGCCCTGACGATCGTCGAGGACAGGCGCGATGACAGCACCGGCCTTCTCAAAGCGCTATACGCTCACTCCGGCAAGGCGCGGGTTATAGGCGTCACCGGTTCTCCGGGGGCGGGAAAATCCACCCTTGTCAACGCGCTGATAGGCCGGTTCAGGGGCGACGGGCTCCGGGTGGCCGTCGTCGCCGTTGACCCATCCTCCGCGTTCTCCGGCGGCGCCCTGCTGGGCGACAGGATAAGGATGCAGGAAAAGGCGCTTGACCCAGGCGTCTTCATCCGCTCCATGGCCACTCGCGGCCACATGGGCGGACTCGCCCAGGCGAGCGATGACCTGGTGACAGTATTCGACGCGGCAGGCTACGACGTCATCCTCGTCGAAACCGTAGGCGTCGGTCAGGACGAGGTTGACATCGTCAAAGAGGCCGATTCGGTCGTCGTCGTCCTGGTTCCAGGGCTCGGCGACGACATTCAGGCCATAAAGGCCGGAATCATGGAGATCGCCGACCTATTCGTCATCAACAAGTCGGACCGCGACGGCGCCGAGCGGCTGGAGAGGGAGATCAATTCGATGCTCGACCTGGCCCCCGAGGCGCCGAAGTGGCGGCCTCCCGTCATAAAGACGGTGGCAACTAAGGGGGAAGGGGCCGCGGAACTTCATGGCGCTCTCAACTCGCACCAGGCCTTCATCCGAGAAGCCGGCCTTCTCGTCCAGAGGCGGAGAGAAAAGCACCGACAGCGGTTTTGGAGTTTGCTTGAAGAAGGCTTCCGCCGCGAAGTTCGCGAGAAGGTCCTCACAGAAGAGCGGGAGGAGGAGTTGGCGAACGCCTTCGAACGGCGCGATAGCGACCCTTACAGCGCCGCAGAGGAGCTTCTTGGAACGCTCTGCGGACCCGGGGCATCTCGCATCAAGATCGGCCACGTCGGCGTGGCGGTGAGCGACATCGAAGCCGCCAGCCACTTTTACGAGGAGGTGGGGCTTTCCAAATCCGGCGAAGAGACCGTTCCCGGGCAGAAAGTCCGCGTGGCGTTCTTCCCCGCTGGCGAAAGCCGGATCGAGCTCTTGGAAACAACTTCGCCGGACGGGCCGGTCGGGAAATTCATCGCCCAAAAGGGTCCGGGGCTTCACCACATCTGCATCGAGGTTCCGGACATTGACGCGGCGCTTGCGCGGCTTGTTTCGCGGGGGTACGATTTGATAGACAGAAGCCCGCGCCCAGGGGCTTCGGGCGCAAGGGTTGCTTTCGTTCATCCGAAGGCGGCCGGAGGGGTCCTTGTCGAATTGTGCGAGGCGCGCCGTGGCGGGGAGTAAAGCCAGGCGGATGGCGGCGGCTGGAAAAAAGATCGCTCGCCAGCCCATTGGTCCGCCAAAGCCGGGTTGCGCGGTGATCGCACACCTGCGCGAGCCGAGAGAGAAGCTGTGGGGCTTTCTTCTCGGGATGGACTCTTCCGGCGCGTGGCTCCGCGGCATAGACCTCGGCTCATTCGAGGATTGGGCGCGCCAGGAGGCCTCCGGCGCTGAGGCGGGAATAGGGCTCTCGACGCTCTTCGTCCCATTCTTGCGCGTCGAAAAGCTGGTCCTTGACGAAGGGGCGGTAGGGGCTCCCTCGATGAGCGAGCGTTTTGAAGCCATGGCAGGTTTTCCCGCCGAAAGAAGCGCGGGGCTGGAAGGCTGAGATGAAAGAGAAGCCGAAGAAAGACGTCACCGAATCAACAAGCATCTCCAAGGATTCAGAGCGGCCGGTCATTTCGCGCGATCCCTTGACCCCTCCGTTCGCGCTGGCTCTTGAAGTGGCCGAGGGGCCGGACGCCGGGACGCGCTACCAGTTGAAGAGGACGAGGACCCTGATCGGCCGCTCCGGCTGCGACATAAGCTTTCCGGAGGACAAGCTCGTCTCCAGGAAGCACGCCTCCATCGAAGTTTATAACAGCCAATACGTGATCGTAAGGGATCTCGCCAGCACCAACGGAACCTCGCTGAACGGGTTTCTCGTAGCGCAGGCGAGGGTTTCGCTGGGAGATGTCATAGGCGTAGGAAGCGTAAAGCTCCGTTTGGTCGAAGAGAGTTCAATGAATGTACGGCCCTGACGACGAGAAGGCGGAAGCGCTTTATTCGGCCATTCTTGCGGCCCTCAGGGAGGCGCCGGACCGGCTGGGCAAGAAGATGGTCGCCTCCATCTTCGAGGAGCGGGGCCTCTGCGAGGCCGTCGCGGAAAAGGCCGGGGCTACTTTTCCAGAAGGCGAGGCGAAACAAGAGGCGCTCGGCGAATTGTGGGAAAGAATCGAGAAGCTCCGCGACCTTAGGGCCGAGGAGTTCCTGCGGGCTTTCAACAGGGAAGAGTTTTAATGGCGAATGATAAGAGGAGACGTTCATGAGTTGATAATGGAAGAAGGCGTCTTATTAAGTTGCCTCTTATCAACTAGGCTTTTAACGAGTGAATGAAAGGAGATTTTTAATGGCTATCAGAGACGAAGAGGCGTTGGAATACCATGCCGGAGCTAGGGCCGGCAAGACGGAGGTCGTTGCCACCAAGCCCTGCCTGACGGCCAGGGACCTTTCCCTGGCTTACACGCCCGGGGTCGCGGTTCCCTGCCTGGTGATCGAGAAGAACCCATCCGATGCTTACAAGTACACTAACAAAGGCAACCTGGTCGCCGTCCTCTCGAACGGCACCGCGGTGCTGGGACTGGGCGACATCGGAGCGCTGGCGGGCAAACCGGTCATGGAAGGCAAGGGGGTTCTATTCAAGCGCTTCGCCCACGTTGACGTCTTCGACATCGAGGTGAACACCCACGATCCTGAGGAGGTCATCAAGGTTGCCCAGCTTCTGGAGCCGACCTTCGGCGGCATAAACCTCGAGGACATCAAAGCTCCGGAATGTTTCTACATCGAAGAGACGCTGAAGAAGACGATGAAGATCCCCGTCTTCCACGACGACCAGCACGGGACGGCGATCATATCCGGCGCGGCGCTGGTCAATGCCTGCGAAATATCCGGCAGGGACATCAAGTCGGCAAGAGTCGTCGTCTCGGGTGCCGGGGCCGCCGCCATCGCTTGCGCCAAATTCTACGAGCTTCTTGGCGTGCCGAGGGACAACTTTCTGCTCGTTGACACCAAGGGCGTCGTCTACAAGGGACGCAAAGAGGGGATGAACCCCTTCAAGGAGTACTTTGCCCAGAAGACCGAACTGCGGACGCTCGCCGACGCGATGAGGGGCGCCGATGTCTTTCTCGGCTGTTCGGTGAAGGGGCTCGTCACCCAGGATATGGTCCGCTCGATGGCGAAGAACCCGATCGTCTTCGCGATGGCCAACCCCGATCCGGAGATCACTTATACCGACGCCAAGGAGGCGCGCAAGGACGTCATCATGGCGACCGGCCGCTCCGACTACCCGAACCAAGTCAACAACGTTCTCGGCTTCCCTTTCATCTTCAGGGGCGCCCTCGACGTCAGGGCGACGGCGATCAACGAAAAGATGAAGCTCGCGGCGTCGCATGCCCTCGCGGCGCTCGCCAAGGAGCCGGTGCCCGAAAACGTCTCGGCCGCCTACGGCGGGCAGAAGTTCAGCTTCGGCCCCGACTACATCATACCGAAGCCCTTTGATCCTCGCGTCCTCTACTGGGAGGCGCCGGCCGTCGCCAAGGCCGCCTGCGAGACGGGAGTCGCGCTGAATCCGATCACCGACTGGGATGCCTACCGCGCCAGGCTTGAGGGCATGACCAGCAAGAGCAGCGAGGTCATGAGGACGATCCACAACAAGGCGAAGGAGAAGACGAGGCGCATAGTATTCCCCGACGGCGAGGAGTCCAAAGTCATCCAGGCCTGCCGCGAAATCACCGAGGAGGGCATCGCGACGCCAATTCTCCTCGGCCACAAGGAGATCATCACCGACAGGGCGAAGGCCGCCGGCGTGGATCTTTCCAAGGTTGAAATCCTCGACCCGAAGAGCGACCCCAAAGCCGGCGGGTTCGCCAAGGAGCTTCACCGCTTGAGGTGCAGAAGCGGCATCAACGTGACGAAAGCGGAGCGATTGGTGAGAATGCCCCTGCACTTCGCCGCGATGATGCTCAGGACGAATCTGGCCGATGGCATGGTCGCCGGCGCCAGGGCGCCGTACGTTGACACGATCCGCTCGGTCGTGCCGCTGCTCCCACTGAAACCCGGCGTGACCCGCGCCGTCGGAATGCACCTGATTCTCAAGGAGGGCAAGGCCTTCCTTTGCGCCGATACGACGGTAAACGTCGAGCCCGACACCGGCCTTTTGGTCGAGATTGCTTTGCAAGCGGCCGAGGTGGCCCGCCACTTCGGCATGGACCCGAAGATCGCCATGCTCTCCTTCTCGAACTTCGGCGACAACAGCCATCCGAAGGCGAAAAAGGTCAGGGACGCCGTCGCCATCCTCCAGAAAAAATATCCGAATCTCTGCGTGGACGGCGAAATGCACGGCGACGTGGCGGTTCTGCCGGAATGGAGCAAGGCGAACTATCCGCAATCCAAGGTCCAGGGCGACGCCAACGTCCTGGTCTTTCCGGACCTGGAAAGCGGGAACATCGCCTACAAGCTGGTCTCTCACATAGGCAAGAGCGAGGTGATCGGCCCGATGCTCGTGGGGCTTGAGTATCCCATCAACGTCGTCTCTTTCGACTGCGACGTGCGAGAGATAGTGAGCATGGCGGCTCTCTCGGCCAGCCAGGCCAATAAATAGGAACCGCCAAGAGAAAAGGCAGGCGCGCCGAGAGCAAGAGGGAAAAGAGCATCCGAGGAGGGAGGCGCCTCTCCCTCCTCGGGCTTTTAAGGGAGGGTGCAATGCGAAAAGGCTTCTGTGCAAGGCTGGTGTTGCTTCTGACGGTCGTCGCAGTAGCGTTGGCCTGCTCCTACGGAACGACCAGGACGGCGGGCAGCGTCATGGCGTTTCTCTATCCCAACGCCAAGGAGGCCCCGAAGCCTGAACCGGTCACGACCCTGAGGCTTCCGGCGGCAGTCGGCGTCGCGTTCGTCCCGCCCCAGCAAGGTGCGGCCGAGACGTTGGACGAGGCGAGCCGCATGAATATCCTTAACTCGGTGAAGGCCGCCTTTTCGGACAAGAAGGACCTTGCAAGCAGGATCGAGGTAATCCCTTCGGCGTACCTCCAGCCTGGAGGCGGCTTTGACAACCTCTCCCAAATCCAGACGATGTTCGGCACGGACGTGGTCTGCCTTCTAGGCTACGACCAGTTCCAGTCAACAAACGAGAACACGGCGTCGTTTCTTTACCTGACGATCATCGGCTCGTTCTTGGTTCCGGGCAACAACAACGAGACGAGGACGATGATGGAAGCGACCGTCTACGATGTCGCCTCGAGGCGCCTGCTGTTCCGGGCGCCGG
The DNA here is from genome assembly GCA_027365515.1 of Candidatus Aminicenantota bacterium. Lineage (GTDB taxonomy): Bacteria > Acidobacteriota > UBA4820 > UBA4820 > DSQY01 > JAEMPZ01. The sequence goes on along the minus strand of DAHXMK010000337.1, from coordinate 84 downwards.
GCATCTCCATCATAAAGAACCATTCGACCGGCGTTGGAACCGAAGAGAAGCTTATGAAGAGCAGCCGCGAAGGCTTCGATCAGG
>DAHXMK010000288.1 GCA_027365515.1 Candidatus Aminicenantota bacterium | reverse complement strand
GCGCCTCACGCCTTCGCGCCGGGCGGATATTGAACCACGGAGACACAGAGGCGCCGAGAAGGACTCTTGGTTTAGCGAAGGGGAGCTTTGGGGGCAGCGAGATGCTCATTTTCGCAAGTCCTCCTCTCCCTTCGCCCGCCGCGCCGCGAGCTACGGCTGGCTTAAGTCAACGACGAACGACGAATGACCAATGACGACCGCGCATCAACTCGCGCGTCCGTCTTCCGTCAGCCGTCTGCCGTCGTCCTTCTTCTTTCCCTATATCGGTCTTTCTCCGTGTCTCTGCGCCTCAGTGGTGAACATCTTCCCTTCGTGCCTTCTTTGTGGTGAATACTTCTTCTCACGCCTTCGTGACGGGCGGCCTGGGGGTGCTGATGTCGCCGGTGGGCGCTGTGCCGCCGTTGCCGTTCTTTTTGCCTTTTGCGGCGGGGCGGAAGAAGCTTTCGGCCTTCTTGGGGTTCTTGTAGTACATGTGAACCAGCGCGCGGTAGTCGAGCTTGTAGGTGTCGAACCAGTTGATCTTCTCCTGCTCGCAAAGGCCGTAGGCCTGAAGCTCGGTGTCGTGGGCGGCGCGGTGGGCGTCCACCGCGTGGGCGAGCGCGCCCGACGCGGCGTTCAGCGGCCCGGCGAACCCCTTCAGCTCGGCGTCTTCCTCCTCCCCGAGTTTGCTGATGATGACGTTCACCTTTTGAATCTCCGCCTCCAGGGGAGCGTTCACCACCGGCGTCATTCCGTCGGGGAAATAGGTCAGGTAGAGGGGGGATTTCCGGTTGTTGCCGCACTTCGCGAGCACGGCCAGGCCGAAGCGGCGCACCACGTCGTCGAGCGCCTCGTCCTCCCCGTCCCTCACCGCCATCGCCGTCATCGTCGAGGCCTGCGCCGCCTCGTGGGCCGCCACCTTCTCCTGAAGCCGCGCCTGCATCTTGTTCCACGATTCGGCCATCTGAGCCAAATCCTTCTCCGCCTTCAGCCTCGTCAAATGATAAAGGCCGTACTCCTTGAGCAACGTTGACGCGCCGGTTGTTGCGTGCGGAACCTGCATGGTGCTCCTCCTTTCAAACTGATGGAACGTCGGGTTTTTGGCTTGCGGCCCGGGGAAGCGGGGGCCGGAGGGAGGCAGAACACCCCCCGGCTTCCGCGAAACGGTCAAATCGCTTAAAAAGCTCATCTCGAAGGCTTGAGATGGGGAAATTAAGCTTAAGATCGCCATCTCGAAGGTTCGAGACGCCGATCCAACGCTTCGGATTGCCATCTCGAAGGTCCGAGACGGGAAAACTACGCTTTGGATTGCCATCTCGAAGCCTTGAGACGGCATAACTAAGCTTTGGGGAGCCATCTCGAAGGTCCGAGATGGGAAAACTACGCTTTGGATTGCCATCTCGGAAGCCCGAGATGACGTTCCAAAAGGCTTTGAAGGCTTTTCCCGCCCCGAAAACGCCGAAATTGGCCAATTGCCCCGGAAATTAACCGGCCGGTGATCGCTTAAGCCCGCCAAAAGGCCCAACATCATCACGATCCCTCATCCCCTAAGCAACAAGCCGAACCAGTCCAGGTGTGGGAAACAAATTGTACCACGGAAAGAAACCGGACGGAAGACAGCGCGCTTCTCCCGCAAAGAGGCGCAAGACGGAAGACGGCAGAAGTGAGACGTGAGAGGTGAGAAGTTAGACGAAAGACCGCAGGCGGCAGACGTTAGACGTTAGAAGTGAGAAGTGAGACGGAAGATGAAAGACCGCAGACGGCAAGCGACGTTTCTTCACGCCCGCATTTGACAAAGCGAACAGTCGAGAATAGAGTCACGCCATGAGGGGGATCACTTCCACCGCCGCGTTAGCACGCCATGTGGCGCATTTGGTACGCAGTTTAATAAGCGCGTTAGGCGGCTCGCTCATGACTTTTACTTAGAATGGAGGCAAGCGTATCATCAGAGATCACGATCCCCAAGCATCCTCCGCAAAGCAAGTGAACGATAGCCATCCCCTTGCGTACCGCTACTTTCCGGGTATCGATCGCTTCGTTGTGGGAGATGATCCCACGGCCCTTCTCGATGTTGATCCAACGGCGCTGACCCACTACAAGAGTGTTGAGTATTACCGCTACTTGCCTTTGCCGGGCATCTCCCTGGAACGCGTCAGTGTAGACCTATCTCGCCGGTCACGCGAGCTGTGCTGCGAGATAACCACGCGATGTAGCCTTGAGTGCTGTGTTTGCTTTGCGTCCGCGACACCCGCAGATGCTATCGACCTTTCTGTCGCCGATTTTCTACGCGCCGTAGCTCTCAGCCGTTCGAGTCTCATGAGGTTAACGTTTACGGGTGGAGAACCGACGCTTTCGCCCCATTTCGCGCGCTTCCTTCTTGAGGCTCGTAGACACGGCGTACCGTACGTTCTCTCTACGGCTGGCGCGCCACCAACCCTCGTGGATCGCTACCTCATGCACCATCCTCCTTCTGCAGTGTACGTCTCACTTCACGGCCTCCAAACAACGCACGACGGTTTTACCAGGCGAGTGGGTTCGTTCAAGAAGGCAGTTCAGCTCTGCAAAGCACTTGTTGCCGCTGGGATCCCCGTACATATCCTGACGACTTGCGCCGAGGAGGTCGCCCGGGATCTGGTACCACTATCGCACTTCCTTCGTGGACTTCGAATTGAGGAGCACAGGCTAAACCTCATCAAGAATAGGGGGCGACTCGATTCGTCGCCCGCTGATCCAGATGCCGTCCTCTCCTTGGCATTATCGATGCGGTCCAACTTGAGGACGACGGTGAAGAGCGCGGACCAACCCTTTCAAATGCTGCTCGCAAGTGGTGTTTTGGAGGCTCGCCATGGCAGATGACCGTAGTTTCGAGATTGAGACAGAGATATACCATACCCAGTGGGAGAACATCCGCCGGCACTGGGATGATTCGTTCAAAGCCGTAGAGTACCTCACCACCCTCATTCTTTTAGCTGTGGTGCCCCTCAAGTTTTTAAGGCTCGAGGCCAATGGTGCTGTACAGCTAGGTGCGGATCCAAGAGTCCAGAGCTGGGCGAAGGCATTCGTGCTTGCGATGATCGTGCTTATGGGGTTGTTGACGCTCCTCAATCAGTTGAACCACGCCGGACGTTCCGTGGCCGCAAGGCAGGTCGTCGTCGAGATCGAGAGGAAATGGAACCTCTACGATAAAAACGAGACCTTCATCTTTCAGAAGATGCCAACAAAGTATAAGTACGCCAAGTTCGCTGGTGGAGAACGACGCCTAACCCACTCCCAGATCCTCTTCTGGTACATTATCTTGATCACAGTGGCTGCCGCAGGCTTCGTCGCATTCGCGTAGAACAGACCAGTAAGAGACGTGGTCTTCCGCGCGCACAACCTCGCCTCCTAACAGCTATTAGAGGCGGCCTTGTCAAGAGGCACGGTTTTCCTTTCCTTCAGAACGAGCGTTCAAACTAAATGGCTAAACGGTGTCGTCCTTGATGGCGTCAACGTATCTTGGCCTCCTGGTGCGAAGTTATAGCGAGCCGTAATCATGCCCGCGCTTCGGAACGAAGCGCGCGTCCCGGCGCCGTTGGGCCAGGTTCAAGGAAAGCGAGGCGTGCGAACCGGAGGTGTACTTAATGTACATTGAGGATTCGCACGCCGAAGCTTGACGCAGAAGATGGTCCGACGCCGCCGGCGTCCAAAAGGGTGGGGTGGGGCGAGATTGCTTCGCTCCGCTCGCAATGACAAATGCGAATGGACTTCCGCAATGCCGATGGGCGGCCAAGGGACTTGGCTAGAAGCCGCTGAACGAGACGGGGAGAAGCGCAAAGCGGATTCAATGCGCGAATGAACGCTTCGAGACGGCTCGGAAGCGGATTCGTGCCGCCGCGAAGTGGCGGCGCCCATCGGCCTTGCGCCCGTGCCTTGCGCAAATCTTACATCCTTTACTTCTAACTTCTCACTTCTAACTTCTCACAATCTTTTCTTCGTGACCTTTGTGTCTTCGTCGTGAGGCTGTCTTTCCGCGCGAAGCGCGGGCGCGCCTCGCACCAATTCATGCCGCCGCTCAGCTCCTAGGCACCGGCTCGACGAAGGCCTCGATCGCCACGCACTTTCCGGTTGTATCGTCGAGCTCGGCGAAGACGACGGCGGCCTTTACGTTCCCCTTGGCAACATTCAGCAGGACCGGCATGCCGGTTATGATCCGCTTCGTGGAGTCTTCAACATCCATGCCTATCACCGAAGCGAACGAGCCGGTCATCCCGGCGTCGCTGATGTAGCCCGTTCCCTTGGGAAGAATCTCCGCGTCGTTCGTTTGCACGTGCGTGTGAGTGCCCACGACAAGGCTCGCCCGGCCGTCGAGGTAGAAGCCCATCGCCCTTTTTTCGCTGGTGGCCTCGGCGTGAAAGTCAACAAGCAGGCACTTTTCACCGGCGGGAATTTCTTTCAAGAACTGATCCATCGCCCGGAACGGACAGGCGATCGGGGGCATCATCACTTTGCCCTGGATGTTGGCGACCCAAAGGACCTTGCCTCCCTGAAGTTCCAGCCGCGCCGCTCCCCTGCCCGGACATTCAGGGGCGAAGTTAAGGGGACGAACGACCGGCTCCCCGCCCTCCAAAAGTGCCAGCGCCTCCTTCTTGTCCCAGATGTGGTTGCCCGTCGTAATCGCGTCAACGCCGAGCTTGAAGAGGTCCTGGATGACCTTTGCAGTCAGGCCGAAGCCGCCGGCCGCGTTTTCGCCGTTCGCGATGACGACGTCGGCTTTGTAACGGCCGCGCAGTTGGCCTATCACCGAAGCCAGCGCGTGGCGTCCCGGCTTGCCGACGATGTCCCCGAAAAAAAGAATTCTCACGGCTCTCCGCCTATGCGATTGCACCGGTCCTTACAGGGCCGGCGCCGCGTCTCATTATACACGAGGAGCGGCGCCCACTCCT
>DAHXMK010000279.1 GCA_027365515.1 Candidatus Aminicenantota bacterium | reverse complement strand
TGGTGGCGTCGGTGACCGCGCTCCATGTCACGTTCACGCCGCTTGAAGAGCACGGATCGGCGTCGGCGACGGCCGGCGCGGCCGGAACGGCCGGAATCGGCGGAGTGGTCGTCGAGGTGGCGCACGGCCCGGCCAAGGATATTCCACAATTGTTCTTGGCGACGATGTAGTAGCTGTAAGTCGTGCCGGGCGTCAATCCCGTGTCTGTGAAGCTCGTCCCTCCCGTGTAGCACAGGTCCACGATGTCCACGCCGCCGCTTCCAGGGATCGGCGCGTAGAAGCGGGAACCGGAGGCATTGAAAGCAAGGCTCCCGGAAGCTGCTATGGGGACGGTGTCCACTTGAGACAGTGTTGATGTGTCATAGACGCGAAGCTCCGTGCCTCCGTTGCTGATGTAGGCGCGGGTACTGTCGGGGCATACCGTCGTCATCCACGTTCCGCTGGGAGGGGAGATGGTGCCGAGCGTCGTGTCGTCGGAAGTCCGCACGCAGCGGGTGAGGCCGCTGCCGTCAACCCACACCTTTGAACCGTCGGGCGAGGCCGCCATCACGTTGCTCGCGGTCTGCGTCCCCACCGTGAAGCCCTTGACGTATGCGTCCGTCGTCGCGTTGTATTCATACACCGGGTCCGTGCCGAACCCGCCGGGAGCGCACTGGTAATTCACGTACGCCTTGTTCGTTTTGGGAACAAAGACAACGCCTTCGGGGCAGACCGTTGTATTGATGTCCGAAACCGCGCCCGTGGCGGTGACGATTTTCTTGAGCGCCGAATATTCCATCGCCAGATAGAGCCTGTCCCCGCTGTTGCTGATGGACATGTCGTTCACCGGCGAGCCGCAGGGAATCGAGGTGACGGCTTTCGTGGCCGTGTTGATGACGTACACGTTCCCGCCCATGCAACCGACGTAAACCTTGGTTCCGTCCGGATGCACCGCCCCGGCGTAAGGATTCGTCCCGACGGTCAACGTATTGGTGACGGTGTTCGTGGCGGTGGAAATGACGCTGACGGTTCCGTCGCTTTGGTTGGTGACATAGACTTCCTTGCCGTTCGGCGTCATCACGGCCCGCACCGGGTAGCTTCCGACGGTAATCGGCCCCGAGACGGAATAAGATGGCGTCGCCTTATTAAGCACCGTGCATAGGTTGAACGAGGTGCGCTGAACATTGGAAAGCCTCAGCTCGTCAATGAGGTTGATGCCGCCGGGGTCGGTCACGCGGACGCGCATGTACCCGCCGAATCCGGAAGCGGGATGGTTCGTGTTGCTGTCCGTGCCCACGACCTGGCCATTGATGTAAAGCTTCGCGCCGGACGATCCCCAACTGCATGCCACTTGCACCCACTGGTTCAACGGAACGACGGCCGTTCCGGAATTCAAGCTGAAAGCGTTCCAGGCGCCGGCGGAGAGTTGGCCGGTCGAAGAGATGCCCATCCCGAATGTCCAACCCGCGCAGGCGCCGATGTACGGCCCCTGGTCCACGCCGGGCGCTCCGTTGTAGTCGGTGAGATACACCCAGTATTCAAGCGTGCCGTTCGCCATGCAGAGAATGTCCTGGCCGGGATAGGTCAGATAGGTGCCCGACCCGGCGGGCTGTCCCGATGGCGCCATCATCCATAAGGCTTGCCCGAGGCCGCCGCCGCCAGCGGTCCAATAATAGTTGGCGGTGGCCGATGGAGCGGGCCCACCGCAGGCCACTCCGCCCACGTATCCCGCGATGGTGGCTGAGGTCGTTTTGTCGAAGTGGTCGGAGATCACCGTGTTGGCGTCGGTCGTATATGGCGCGACGGCGCAGCCGACGCGGCAGGTGTTGAACGAGGTTCTCTGCACGTTGGAGAGCCGCAGCTCGTCAACGAGATTCACGCCGGCGGCGTTTGTCACCCTGACGCGCATGTACCCGCCGTAGCCCGGCGCGGGATAACCGGTGCTGCCGTCCGATCCGACCAGTTGTCCGTTGATGTACAGCTTGGCGCCGGACGAGCCCCAACTGCACGCAAGCTGCACCCATTGGTTCAACGGGACGACCGCCGTGCCCGAATTCATGCTGAAGGCGTTCCAGCCGCCGGCGGAGAGCTGGCCGGTGGCCGAGATGCCCATTCCAAATGTCCAGCCGGCGCATGATCCGAAGTAGGGGCCCTGCGAAATGTCGGGAGCCCCGTTGTAGTCGGTGAGGTAGACCCAGTATTCGAGCGTTCCGTTTGGAATGCTGAGACGGTCAACGCCCGGATAGGCCAAATAGCTCCCGGAGCCGGCGGGTTGCCCGGATGGAGCGAGCATGCCCAAAGCTTGTCCCATCCCGTTGGTGCCGGCGGTCCAGAAGTAGCGTGCCGTAGAGGAGGGATATGCGCCGCCGCACCCGCCGCTGTTGGAATAGGCGGAAATGGTGGCGGAAGTCGAGCCGTCGAAATGGTCGAGAATCAATGTGCTGGCGTCGGAGGTGTAGGGATCGGCCGTGCACCCGCTGCCGCAGGTTCCGGAGCCGCGCCACACCTCGTAGCAGGTGGCTCCGGCGACCGGAGTCCAGTTGATCGTCTGCGACGTGCAGCTCACGTTCGTGAAGGTCGGCGCCGCGGGCTGCGAGGGGGCCTGGTCCACGACCGCGACCGAGTTGGACCCTGGTACCGGCGCGTAGAAGCGGCAGCCCGACGGAGTGAAAGCAAGCGAGCCCGAGGCGGCCAGCGGGATAGTGTCGAGTAGGGAGTACGACGTGGTGTCATAGATGTAGAGGTTCGTTCCGTTGGCGATATAGACCTTGGTTGAGTCTGGAGAGACCGTCTCCCATCCGCCGCCGTTGGGGGGCGTTATGCTGCCTATCACGGTGTCGCTCGACGTGCTGACTACGCGGACCGGCCCGCTTCCAGGAACCCATATCTTCGTGCCGTCCGGCGACGCCGCCATGAAGTTCGTGCCGACCTGCGGCGGCCCGACGGTGAAGCCGGTCACGTAGGCATCCGTCGTGGCGTTGAATTCGTAGACCGGGTCGTTCCCGGAGCTTCCAGGCGGCGGAGCGCACTGGTAGTCCACGTATGCCTTCGTGGTGTTGGGGACGAAGACGACTCCCTCGGGACATACGGTGGAGCTTATCGTCGTGACCGCGTAAGTGGCGGCGTCAACCTTGATAAGCCCGCCCCACTCGCCCGCGATGTAGATTCTGTCCCCGTTCTGGCTCACGCCCAGATCTCTGACGTAGGCGCCGATGTTGACTGTCGAGACGCTCTTGGTGGATGTGTCAATCACGCTCATGGTTGTCCCGCCGTTGTTCCCGACGTAGACCTTGCTTCCGTCCGGACTGGCCGCGATAGCCATTGGATTGGCGCCGACGGTGACCGTATTGGTGACGGTGTTGGTGGCGGTTGAGATCACGCTCACCGTGTTCGAGTTCATGTTGGTGACGTAAACCTCCTGCCCGTTGGGAGTCATCACCGCTTCCATAGGCGAACTGCCGACGGGTATCGCGCCCGAAACCGAGTAGGCGGAGATCTGCGGCACCGAATAGTCCGCCGTGCCGGAAACAGCGGCTTGCGCCGGCGAATCGGCTTCAACCGTTATGCCTGAAAAATAAAGAACGCACAGAGCCAGAGCGAGAAGGGCCACCTCTTTTTTTGCCATGGAACACCTCCAGTGGGTTCTTCAATATCCCATATACCCAAATTCCGCGATAGAAATGGTGTGCCTCCGATGACGGTCGTGCCATGCCGAAAGAAGAATTTTTTCAACTGATTGGGAGGGCCATTCCCTCCCCCTCCGCTGGCAAAGCCAGACGGAGGGATCCCCACCCTTGGGCGCCCTCTTCCCCCGGATCAAGTCCGGGGTCGAGGGCCCCCAATCCCTTGCTAGGTGAAACGTCTTCTGAGCCAAACAGAGCGCTTGTCAACATCCGCGGGCACCATTCCCGTTCAATCGCGGGATTGGGGATATACCACGACGAAAATGTACGTTCGCATTGCCATTCTGTCAAGGGAGTTTTGGAGGCGGCCTCAAGCGGCTTGCCCCGCCGAATGGGCAGACTCTTCCTCGGGCGAAGAGGATTCCGGCCACGGGTGAGGCGGCGCCTCTAGGAGGAAAGCCGTCCGCGAGGAAGGACGCCATTGCCAGTCAGCTTCAGTCCACTATGCCGCCGGGGCGTGACGTGAGGGCAAAGGCTACGCCCTTCACCCCCTGTACGCCGAGAGTGACAGCGCGAAGCTCCTCCTCGAAGCGGGCGTCAACCTTGAAAGGAAGCGAGGCCTGCGGGACCGCGCCGCCTATGGACACTTCGCCGTTCGATGCCTGGACTTCCAGTTCGAGGCCTCTGGTGGCCGGGTTCATCGCCAGCGCCAGCTTGACGCGCGAAGCTAGAGCGAAATCCTGGAGCTTCTTCGAAGCTTCGGGCGTCAGCGAAAACTCCGGGCGCCTCGCCAAGGCCGAAAGGATCTCGCTCGCGCTCTCTATCGTGGTGCCGCCCATGTTTATGACGATGTCGTAAAGCTGGGGGTCGCCCCAGTCAACGCCGTAGAGAAACTTCGCCCACTTCGCCCTCGCCTCGTCCACTTTCTGGATATAGGCCTTGGCTTCGTCGCGGTTGAGATGCTCGTGTTCCATGGCGAGCGGTATCCGTACTTCCAGCGGCGCGATGATCCTCACCCTCAAAAGGGTCGGAATGGAGCGCAGCAGAAGGTGTCCGGCGTGTCCGTGATAGACGAGGTTGCCGGCGGCGGCGTAGTCGGCGAGCACCGCCTGCATGGCGAGCACGTACGGCTTGCGTTCCGACACCCACCGTTCGAGGAAGGCCGGGGCCTCCTGTATCTTCTTCTGCATGATTTCGTGCGAGACGCCCAGTTTCTCCGCCGCCTCGCGCACCACTTCGCGGCCCAGGCACTTGACGCCAAGCTCGGCCGCCAGCTTCTGAGCCAGCGCCGTCGCAAGCCCCATCGTTCCTCGTGAAATTGTAATGATGGCCATCGGCTAACCCTCCCTTCCGAAACGGCGGAAACCTGCTACCCCGAAGAAAGTATAATGCTTTTGCGGGACGGAGGTCCAAACGGAAACGGTGACGCCGGCACTTGTATCTCCACGGCCTCCCTGCCAGAATAATGTTGTCGGGGAGGAGCGAAGTGGACGTCTATCTGCCGGTGGCCGCCATGACGGCCAACCTCGGCCTGCTCGTCGGCTTGGGGGGCATCGTCGGATTCCTGTCAGGGCTCCTGGGCGTCGGAGGAGGATTTCTCCTCACTCCGTTTCTGATCATGATGGGAATAGACCCGGTCGTGTCGGCGGCTTCAGGCACCTGCTCGCTTGCCGGCGCGAGCGCGTCGGGGACGCTCGCCCACCTGAGAGCCGGGAACGTTGACGTGGCGATGGGCTCTTTCCTTCTTGCCGGCGGCATCGCGGGCGGCGGCTTCGGGACGTGGCTCGTGAAACTTCTTAGAAGCCAGGGCAGCGCGGACGTGGTGATCATCGCCGCCTACGTCATCCTGTTGGCCTTGGTAGGCATCGTTATGTTCGTCGAGGGCCTTCTGAGCCGCGTCAGGTCGGAGGCGGAAGAGAAAAAGGAGACGGCGCTCTGCCGGATGCTTCAGCGGCTTCCGCTTGGCCGTGACTTTCCGGCCTCCGGGGTCAGGACCTCGGCGCTCGCCCCCGTCGCCCTTGGATTTCTCGTGGGAGTGATGGCCTCACTGATGGGAGTCGGAGGTGGCTTCTTCCTCATCCCGGCTATGACCTTCGCCCTAGGCATGCCGATAAGGGTGGTGGTCGGCACGAGCCTCTTCCAGATGCTCTTCACCTCGGCTTTCGTCGCCGTGATGCAGGCCGGGCTCAACCACGGAGTGGACATCATCTTGGCGATGGGAATCTTCGCCGGCTCCACCGCCGGGGCGAGGCTCGGGGCGATGGCCGCCCGGCGCGTGAACGCCAGCCAGCTCAAGCTGCTTCTGGCGCTGATGGTGCTCGGGCTGTCGCTCAAGATGCTCAACGATCTCTTGAAAAGCCCGGCGCTCATTTTCGCGGCGGGTGGCAGATGACCGCGCGGGCCGGCATTCTCTTCGCTTTCGTTTTCGCGGTGGCCGCGCATGGCGCGACGACAACGGGAGGAACGATCTCCGCGCGGGTCGCTCCCACCGAAGCCGAAGTCGGGCTCGGATTCCACGGCGTCACCGTCAGGGTGGAAGGCGAAGCGCCGAAAGGGCGCGACATCCTGCTGACGGTCCTTGGCGAAAGGGAGAAGATGACCTTCTCCTCGAAGCGTAAGGCGTGGGCGTTCTGGATTGCCGGGGAGAAAGTGGCGTTTGAAAACGCGCCGGCGCTCTATATCATCAAGAGCAGCGCCCCGGTGGGCGATGTTCTTCCGGAGTCGAAGGCGAGGGAGATGGCCCTCGGCAAGGAGGGGCTCATCGCGTCGCTCGCCTCATCACCGTCGCCTGTCCAGCTTCTCGGGGCAAGGGAGATGGTGCGCCTTCAAAGAAAGCTCGGCCTGTACGAAACCGACGGCGGCGGAATAATGGTGAATTCCGATGGGAGCTGGGCGGTTGACGTCAATCTTCCCTGCAGGGCGCCCATCGGCTCTTACGAGATAACGGCCGTGGCGGTGCGCGGCCGCGAAGTCGTCTCTACGGCAAGTGCCCAATTCGTCTTAAAGCCCTCGCGCTCCGTCGCCCTGCTCGCCGGCTTCGCCCGCTCGCACGGCTTTGTTTACGGCGCCGTGGCGGTTCTCCTTGCGATCATGTCCGGCCTCGCCGCCGGAGGATTATTTGAAAAGAAGTGAATGATAGGGACGTTTTGGAATGGCTGATGAGGCGGCGTCGCCAGGCCCTCAGCCTTCGGTTTTTCTCGCCGGCAGGCAGACGTGAACAGTCGTTCCTTTTCCCTCGACGCTTTCGATCTGGACCTCGCCCCCGTGTTTTCTCGCGATGGAGTGGACGAGCGCCAGCCCGAGGCCGGTCCCCTTGCTTCTCTGCTTGGTCGTGAAAAAGGGATCGAAGACCCTCGGCAGGTTTTCCATGCTTATTCCCCGGCCGCTGTCCGATACCTCCGCGCAGATCTTTCCGCCTTCAAGCAGCCTTGCCGCCGCCGAAAGCGTCCCCCCCTGCTCCATCGCCTCGATGGCGTTGACGAAGAGGTTGAAGAACATCTGGCGCAACTGGTCCTCCGATCCGAGGACCGCTGGAAGGCCGGAAGGGATTTTCTGCTCGAAGGTGACGTTGTGGATCGCCATCTCGTTGTCGAGAAGCTTCGCCGCCGAACCCGCCACTTGACGCAGGTCCAATGGCTTTTTCTCGCGAGGCTCATCCGATGTAAACGAGAGAAGGCTCTTTATGATTGAATCGGCGCGCCCCACCTCGCCGATGATGTCGGAGGAGAGCCTGGCAACAAGAGGGTCGCCGCTTCGCTCCATGGCCAGCGCCTCCGCGGTGATTGAGACGTTGGTGATCGGATTGACAAGCTCGTGCGCGATGCCATCGGCGAGCGAGCCTATCGCGGCGAGCTTTCCGGCCCTTATGGCCTGGGACTCCTTCGCCCTCAGCTCGAAGAGCATCCTGTTCGTCGCCATGGCCAGGTCCGAGAACTCGTCATGGTAAGGCTTGGCCGGCGTTATCGGGGAGAAGTCACCCTCCGCGACGCGGCGGGTGTACTCGTGGAAGCGATCCAGTGATTTCGTAATCGTCTTTGCCAAAAGGTGCGTCATCCAGAAAATCAAGAGCAGAAGGAGAAGCAGAGCCACGAACGGTGCCGCCTGCGCCTGGACGAGCGTTCTCTCGGCGGCGCCAGCCTTCTGCTGCGACAGGTCCCTCAGCAGTTTGAGCGCCGCCTCGCCATGGAGCCCAAGCCCTTTTTCAAGCGTGGCCTTTTCCGCCGGCGAAAGCCCGCCGGACAGTTCGAGGTCGCGGCACTGCCCCAACAGCGTCTTGTAGTCGTAGAGGTCCCTGCCAAGCTCAAGAAGGTTTTCGCGGCCAGCCACGCTCAGGACGGTGACTGTCTCGCCTTCAAATTCGGCCACCGCCTCCTGGGCGCTCTCGAACGACTGTTCGATTCCCTTGCCGGTCAGAAAATAGTTTTTCTCGAAGCGGCGCGCTTCAGCCACGTCGAAGAGGATCGCGTCGGCAGCCTTGAGAAACCTGGCCTCGGAGCGCGCCTTGTGCAGAAGCGCCAGGTTCACGAGCGCCGCACCGGCCATCAGGAAGAAACCGGCGAGAAATCCTCCGACGATGCGAAGCCTGATGGAGACCCGCGGGCGCGAAAGAAACGCCGCTTCGGCGTCTCTCAGCTTCCGCGCCTCCATCTCGCCAAGGTGGATTTCGGGCCTGTCCACGACCGCGCCATCCATATAATCATTATATCACGCGCTACCGGAGCTATTTGCGGCTGTTGCGGCGGAGGCAAGGAACAATCTCGGGATGGGACATCAGGCGCACCGTCGCCTTGTAGCCGGTTAGCCGTGATATAATGATTATATGGATGGCGCGGTCGTGGACAGGCCCGAAATCCACCTTGGCGAGATGGAGGCGC
>DAHXMK010000278.1 GCA_027365515.1 Candidatus Aminicenantota bacterium | reverse complement strand
GCCACAGCGTTGACGAGTACGCCGCCGCCGCCGAAAGACTCCAAGCCATTGAATACCAGCAGGGAAGACTGCTCTCGGATGTTCTCGCGCGCAGCGCGCAGGAAGGGCTGCCGCTCGCTCACGATCAGGCGGTATATCTGGCCGAGCGCATCGCGGGGGCGCTGCTTTCTCTTTCAACACAGGGGCAGTTTCACGGAGCGCTTGGAGCCGAAGAAGTCCTGGTCACTTTCGAGGGCGAAGTAAAGCTCCTTCCAGGAGTGGCCAAGGACATTCAGACCACAGCCCTTCTCGGAACCCCTTCCCTTCAGAAGTTCCTCTCATGCCAACCTCCAGAGGTCAGATCAGGACAGAAGGCGAAGGAGTCCGCCGACCGGTTTGCCCTGGGGGCGCTTTTCTTCGAGTTCCTGGCGAAGCAGCCTTTGAGGCTTGATGGAGAGAAGGCCGACTTGAACGCCAAGCTCAGAGAACTGCGGGAGGGCGGAGGAGTCTCCGAGCCGCTGCCGAAGAACCTGGCTTCGATTCTCGAAAAAAGCTTGATTGCCGACGCGCCCGGAGCTTATGGTTCCTTTGACGAAATGAAAGCGGACCTAAACCAGCTCATCGCCTCCGGGGAATACAGCCCGAGTACCTTTAACATGGCCTTCCTGATGCACTCTCTTTTCAGGGACGAGGACGAGCCCGAGGCGAAGCGCGACAGGGAATTCCTCGCGATGGACAGGGCCAAGTTCCTTCCCGCGCCGCCGAAAGAGACGAAGGCGCCCGGGCCTGAAAAGGCGCCCGAACCCCCGCCGAAGCCGAAGAGGAAGCCGCTTTACACGGCTTCTCCGGAACCGGCTCCGGAAGTACCGGCGCCGACCTTCGGAGTTGAAGAGGAACCCAGCAGGAAAGGCCTTTTCATCAGCCTCGGCGTGCTGGCGCTGATAATCGTCATCTCGGTATTGGCCTACCTGGCCTTTTCAAGGCGAGGGCCGGCGGAGGCCGAGATACAGGCCAGGATTGACGCCCAAGTGGCCGCGGAGAAAGCGGCCCTCAAGAAGCAGCAGGACGAGATGGCCGCCAAGCTCGCCGCCTCCGAACAGGAGAAGCAGAACCTCGAACAGCAGATGGCCAACGCCAAAACGGCGGATGAAAAGGCCAAGGCACAGAAACTCCTCGAGGAGACGAGACAAAGGCTGGACGAACAGAAGAAGGCTCAGGCCCAACTGGCGGAAAAAGAGAAGGCCGTGCAGGCGCCGCCATCAGGTGCCGCTGCCCAGCAACCGTCCGCTCCCGCCGCGCCGGTGCAGCCGTCCGAGAATAGCGCGCCGGCACAGGGTGGAACGGCGCCGGCCCAGCCGCAGCAACAGCCCCAGGCGCCAGGGGCGGGAAGCGCTGCCGCGTCAACAACAAAGGCCGGCGATTTCGTCGAGCTCTTCGCCGTTGATGTCAAGCCCAAAGAGCTGACGAAGCTGTCGGTTGAATACACTCCGCAGGCGCGGGCCAACCGCCTTAACGGCATCATTTACCTTGAGGTGGCGATTGATGAGACCGGCGCCGTTACGGGGGCCAAAGTCCTCAGGGGACCGGCAAACGATTACGGCATGGGCGATGCGCTCGTCAAAGCGGCCATGAAGACGCGCTATTCGCCCGCGATCAAAAACGGAGTGCCAGTCAAGACGAGCGTGACCTTCCCCGTGCGCCTGGAGATCAAGTAGCAACCAACCCCTTGAAAGGAGCGGAGCTCGATGGACGCAAAAGCCGTGATGGAGCTGATCAAGTCCAGAAATATCCAAATGGTAGACCTGCGCTTCATGGACTTGCCCGGGCTGTGGCAGCACTTCACGGTCCCTGCCCAGGCGTTCAGCGAGGATGCCTTCAAGGAAGGCGTTGGGTTCGACGGCTCCTCGATCCGCGGCTGGCGGTCAATTCACGAGAGCGACATGATCGTCATCCCGGATCCTCACACGGCTTTCATTGACCCATTTTTCGCTCAGCCGACGGTGACGCTCATATGCGACATCTTGGACCCGGTCACCCACGAGCCTTACCCTCGCGACCCGCGAAACATAGCATTGAAGGCAACTTCCTACCTGCTGACGACCGGAATCGCCGACACGGCCTTCTTCGGCTGCGAGGCGGAATTCTTCGTCTTCGACGACATACGGTTCGACCAGACGGCAAACTCCGGGTACTACTTCCTGGACTCCAACGAAGGAAGGTGGAACAGCGGCAGGGACGAGAACCCCAACCTGGGTTACAAGCCGCGTTACAAAGAGGGTTACTTCCCCGTCCCGCCTACCGATTCTCTCTCCGACCTGAGAGGAGAGATGGTCAAGCTGATGCACGACGTGGGGTTGCGCGTTGAAGCCCACCACCACGAGGTCGCCACGGCAGGCCAGTGCGAGATAGACATGCGTTTCGACAAGCTCGTGCAAACCGCCGACAACTTGATGAAGTTCAAGTACGTGGTCAAGAACACCGCGCTGCGCTACGGGAAAACCGCCACGTTCATGCCCAAGCCGCTTTTCGGCGACAACGGCTCCGGCATGCACACCCACCAGAGCCTCTGGAAAAACGGCCAGCCACTCTTTCCCGGAAGCGGCTACGCGGGGCTTTCCGAGATGGCTCTGTTTTACGCCGGCGGCCTTTTGAAACACGCGCGGGCGCTGGCCGCGCTGATCGCCCCAACGACCAACTCCTACAAAAGGCTGGTTCCAGGCTTTGAAGCTCCGGTGAATCTCGCCTACAGCCGCCGCAACCGCTCGGCCTCCATCAGGATCCCGATGTACACCGAAAACCCGAAAGCCAAGCGGCTTGAGTTCCGCCCGCCGGACCCTTCATGCAACCCATACCTGGCCTTGGCGGCGCAGTTGATGGCCGGCTTGGATGGTGTGTTGAACCGGATTGATCCGGGCTCGCCACTCGACAAAGACCTCTACGCGCTTCCGCCCGAGGAGATGAAGAACATCCCGACAATGCCGGGGAGCCTCGGCGAAGCGCTCGACGAGCTCGAGCGGGACCACGAATTCCTTCTTAAAGGCGACGTTTTCACCGAAGATTTCATCCACACCTGGATAGAGTACAAGCGCCACCGCGAGGTGGAGGAGATGAGCCTCAGGCCTCATCCCTACGAGTTTGCCCTTTACTTCGACATTTGAGCGCGCTCAGGCGAACATTCCGCCGCGCTCGAAAAGGAGGGTGTCATGCGACGCTTGGTTGGAGTGGCTCTTCTCGTGATGGCGACAGCAGCATGTATTCATGTGGTGGTGAACGTCTATTTTCCTGAATCCGCCGCGAAGGGGGCACTGGCGACGCTCGAGGACGAGCTGTTAAAGGGCAGCCCCGCGACGGCCCCCAAGCCAGGCGAAACTGCGCCCGCGCCGCAGCCCCCCTCCTCAGAACAACCCAAGCCTCAGCCGCAGAGTTTCTTCGGCCGGTTCCTTCCTG
>DAHXMK010000273.1 GCA_027365515.1 Candidatus Aminicenantota bacterium | reverse complement strand
GCATTATTATTTTCAGCAACACTTGGACTTGAATCCCCGGCCGGTCGAAGGGGTTCGGGGGAACGGGGAGGTTCCCCCGAGCGAAGGAACACCCGCGCGAGGGCAGGGGGTTACAGGCCGCGAAGCGGCCGCCCGAGGGGGACGGCTGAGTCCCACTGGGGAGAGCGCAAAGCGCGAGGGAGGGCGGTTCAAGTCCCTCCCGGGGAGCCAAAACAATCGAGATGACGCAACAAGCCGCCGAAAGGCGGCTTTTCTGTTCGGGCATCTCAAAACGGCAGCGGGCGCGGGGGCGTCATGCTCTCTCAAGAAGAAATCGCCGTGCTCGAAGCGCCCTATCAGCCCCACGCCGTCGCGGGCCACAGCTGAGGCCTGGGAGAGGGGGGACGGCGGGGGTTCGGCCCTGTTCCCGAGGCCGGCGCCCTCTTTCTACCTTTAGCCGGCACCGGCGAGGTGGCGCCGCTGTAAAGAGGTTCCGAGAGATTCTCGGTTATAATGAGGCGGGATGGAGGAAGTGGGATGCCGGTTTCGGTGGTTGATCCGATAGGAAAGTCCTTCGAGCGCACGCGCCTGATGTTGTTCACGGGAGGCGGCGCGAAGAAGTGGTTCGTGATGGGGTTCTGCGCCTTTCTCGCCGGCCTTGTCCAGGGCGGCGGCGGAAACGGCTTCAATTGGGCCCAGCGTGCGGGGCGGGGCGGGTCGTCGCCCGCGCAACTGCTGGATTGGCTTCAAGCGCACCTCACGCCGGTTCTGCTAATCGGCGGGGGCGTCCTGCTCCTGTTTGTCGCGCTCGGCCTGCTGCTGACATGGATAGGAAGCCGCGGCCAGTTCATGTTCCTTGACAACCTAGTGAAAGACCGCCCGGCCGTGGCCGAGCCGTGGCGGCGCTTTGCAGGCGAAGGCAATAGCCTCTGGCTCTGGATATTCTCCATTGGCACCGCTGTCTTTGTTCTTGTTCTGGCTCTCGCTGGGTTCGCGGTGTGGATGGCGATTCCCGCCATCCGAGCGGAGCGCTTCACGGCTCGCGCGGTCGTGGGGGTTCTGGCGGTTTTGCCGCCGATCCTGCTGGTCGCTCTGGCATGGGGGCTTTTTCGCTTCTACCTCATCAACTTCGTCGTCCCGATTATGTACCAGAGGGGCGTGGGCACGCGCGCCGCGCTGGGGCTGTTCTGGACGAAGCTGTTTCGGCCGAACCTCTGGCCGTTCGCGCTCTTCTTTCTGATGTGTCTCCTTCTGGGGCTGGCGAGCGGCTTCCTCATGTTGTTTGGCATCTGCCTCACCTGCTGCATCGCCGCGCTGCCCTACCTAAGCTCGGTGGCTTTTCTGCCGATTCTCGTTTTCTTCCGCTCCTACTCGCTCTACTTCCTGGCCGAGTTCGGGGACGAGTGGCGGCTGATTCCCGATCCGGCCCCGCGCCCGGCCACCGGCTCCCAGCCAGCTCCTGCCTCCCCTGGCATAACGCAAGCGGAGGCGCGGGAGGCGCCGCGTGATTCCGCCGAAGGCTTGCCCGGCAACACGACGCCGCCCTGACGCGGCAGCGACCTGCGATGCCTCGAATCCCGGCCCGCCACAGTGCCACCCCTCAGGCTGCCTGTACATGCCATTGAAGGGGTGAGGGAAGAAGAGAAGGAAGCGAAGACTCGTCGCTAACGAGTCGTGAGTGATTAGTAAATAAGAGGAGGCAGGGAATTCGCGAGCGGCCCATGCTCCTCACGTCTCGCACAAAGGCGTCCGTGAAGCTGGGCGCAACACAAGATTGAAAACCGGCTCGCCAAGCAGAAGGCCCGGCGGTGACGCCGGGCCTGAAGTGACTGCAATTTCTTCACGCGCAAAGCGGGCTATTGCAGCGGGTTTCCCTCCTCGTCGGCGTAGAGGGGCTTGGGGAAGCCGGCTTTTTCGAGCTGGGGAACGATCGCGGCCTTGTCGCCGACGAGGACGATCAAGAGATCGGTCCAGTCGTACTCACCTGAACGGGCTTCGGCGTTGACTGGGCCGTCGGTCATGTTCTCCAGCGCCGCCGTCTCGCTCTTGTAAGCATCCAGCGGGCGGCCGTTGGCGATGAGGCTCGAAAGCGCCTGAGCTTCTCCTCGCGTCGTCTCGCCTTGGGTCAGCAGGTCGAAGCGCATCGTGCGGCGCGCCTTCTCGACCTCCTCGGTGGTGGCGCCGCTCTTGGCGAGGGCGTCGAACTCGCGCTTGAATTCGGTGAGCGCGGCGGCGGTGACAGCCGTCTGCACCGATGCGCCGGCGTAGAGCCTCACCTGGTTTGCCTCGCGGACCATGCCGCCCCTAGCGCCGTAGGTGTATCCATGCTTTTCTCT
>DAHXMK010000074.1 GCA_027365515.1 Candidatus Aminicenantota bacterium | reverse complement strand
CGCTCCTGTAGAGGCCAACTCCCTCCGCGCCCGCCTCGATCGCCCCGCGCAGTTCGTTTTCGAGGTCAATATTGGCGCGCGTTCTGATGACGTGGCCGTCAATGGTGCGCGCCTCCTTGAGGGCACCCCCACAAATCTCGCCATGACTTTCTACAAGGCAGGAAAGGTGGAGATCCTCACCGGCATGAACCTTCCGATGCTCATCAAGGCCATACTCATGAGAAAGTCGGAGACGCCTCTTCTCGACGCGCTCGCCATGCTCAGGGAAAAAGGGCAGAGCGCAATCGTCTCGGTAAGCGAGGCGCTGGGCCAGCCGGAGGGGGCCGGCGAATGACGCGCAAAGAGCTTGTGATATCGAACCGGCTGGGGTTGCACGCGCGCGCCGCCGCGAAGCTCGTTCAGGCGGCCTCGCGGTTTCACGCCCAGGTGATCATCTCCACTCACCAGATGTCGGCGGACGCCAAGTCAATCCTCGGCGTGCTCACGCTGGCCGCATCCAAGGACACGCCGGTGGTCCTGGAGGTGGACGGCCCCGACGAAACCGCCGCGATGAAGGAAATCGAAGGCCTCATCACCTCCCGGTTCGGCGAGGAGTAGCCTATGATTCTGAAAGGCACCCCGGTCTCCCCGGGTTTCGCGTCGGGCTCGGCCCGCGCCCTCGCGGCAAGAAAGCTCGCCATCCCAAGGTACACGGTCCCGGAAGGCGACCGGGAGGCCGAAGCCGAGCGGCTCAGGCTCGCGATAGAGGCCACGACCCAGGAGCTTGAAAGCGCGAAGGAGGCGCTAAGGGGGAAAGTCGAACCCTCGCTCCTTGAACTCTTCGACGCCTACGTGGTGATTCTCAAGGACCCCACGCTTTCCAAAACGGCGCGCGCCCAGATTTCCGGCGATGGAACCAACGCGGAGCAGGCGCTGGCAAAGGCGATCAAAGCGATGACGGCGGCGCTGATAGCCTCCCAGGACTCCTACTTCCAGGAAAAGGCGTCGGACCTGGAGGATCTTCATTCCAGGGTGCAGCGCCACCTTCGAGGCGGACAGCAGGAGCAGGTCGCGCCCAGCGCCGAGCCGCAAATCATTCTTGCGGACAACCTGACCCCTTCGGAAACCGGCCACCTTCACCAGGCCTCCGTCGTGGCGTTCGCCACCGAGCACGGGGCCCGTACCTCGCACACGGCTATCATCGCGAGGTCGCTGGGCATACCGGCCGTCGTGGGCGTTGCTGGCCTGATGGCGGCCGCCGCGGCCGACCAGCGCGTCATAGTGGATGGAGTCGAGGGAACGGTCATCCTCGATCCGACGCCGGAAGAGGAGGCCGATTACGCCGGGCGGGCCGAGGCTTACAGGGATTACAGGCACAAGATAAAGGCCGGCGCCCTCAAGGAGGCGCGCACCATTGACGGCCACGTCATCAGAACGCGCGCCAATATTGACCTCGAAAACGAACTGCGCGGGGCGATCGAGGCGGGCGCGGAGGGAGTTGGCCTCTACAGGAGCGAGTTCCTCTACCTCGAGCGCTCGCCGGAGCTTCCTTCGGAAGAAGACCACGCGGCGATATACGGCAGGATCGGCGAGGCGCTGTATCCCCACAGGGTGACGATTCGCACGCTGGACCTCGGAGGGGAAAAGTACTTCCACAAGGTGCTCGAGCCTGAAGGGCAGAACCCCGTCCTCGGAGTGCGCGCGGTCCGTTTCACTCTGCGCCACCCTGACCTTTTCAAGACCCAGCTTCGCGGGCTCCTGCGGGCCTCGGCGCGCAAGAACATAGCGATCATGTTTCCGCTGATCACCACCGTGGACGAGCTGAAGGCCTGCAAGGCGCTGCTCGAAGAATGCAAGGCCGAGCTTAAGGCGGAAGGAATCCCCTTCGACCACAAGATCCCGGCGGGCATAATGGTGGAGGTGCCGTCGTGCGCCCTCACGGCGGAAGCCTTCGTCCCCTACGCCGACTTCTTTTCGATAGGGACCAATGACTTGATCCAATACCTGATGGCCATTGACAGGAACAACGAAAGCGTCGCCTCGCTTTACGATCCGATGAACCCCGCCGTGCTCAGGTGTATCTCCCACGTCTGCGAGTCGGCGAGGGCGAATGATATCCCGGTCGCGGTCTGCGGCGAAATGGCCTCGGACCCCTCCATGGCGCCTCTTCTTGTCGGCCTTGGAGTGACGGAGCTTTCGATGGCGCCGGAAGCTCTTCTCGACGTGAAGGCAGCCGTGCGAGGCATCTCTTACGAGAAGTGCCGGAGGATGGCCCGCCACGCGCTGAAGGCGGGGACCGGCGCGGAGGTGGCGGAAATATTGAAGTCCCATTCCAGAACCGGGCGCCACGGGCGCTGATGGAAATCTCTCCGGCGTACCGGACATGTTCCGGCTGGCGCCGGCCGAAAGGAAACAATGAGCGACGAAACAAGAAAGGATGGCGCCAAGGCCCCGCTTGCCGGAGCTGGCGCCGCCACGCAACATGAAAAGCCCGCCGGCGCTTTGAGCAAAGAGCGCCAGCTCGCGCCGGTCAAGCTTCGCGATCTGCCGTTGCCGCTGCAAGAGGCGGCGGCGAGGGCCTCCTGGAGCGAGCTGATGCCGGTCCAGTCCAAGGCGATCCCCTACCTGCTCGCGAAGAGGGACCTGATGGTCCAATCGAGGACCGGCAGCGGAAAGACCGGCGCCTTCGTCCTGCCGATGCTCGCCAGAATTGACCCATCTATCAACGACTGCCAGGCGCTCGTGCTGGTGCCGACCCGCGAACTCGCCCACCAGGTGCATGACGACGCCCGGCTGCTTTCGGGCGGGACGGTCCGCGTGGCCGCGGTTTACGGCGGCGTCGCGTACGGCCCTCAGATAGAGGCGATAAGACAGGGCGCCCACATAGTCGCCGGAACCCCCGGCCGCATTCTCGACCTTGTCGAGCGGGGCGCCTTCTCACTCCGGGGGCTCGATATCCTGGTCTTCGACGAGGCCGACCGGATGCTCTCGATGGGATTCTACCCGGACATGAAGCGCATCCAGCGCCACCTGCCTCAGCAGAAGAAGTACAGCGCCCACATGTTCTCGGCGACCTTCCCCCCATTCGTTCTCAACCTGGCTGGAGAGTTCCTGCGCGAGCCCGAGCTTCTGAGCCTCAGCCAGAGCCAGGTCCACGTCGCCCAGACCGAACACGTCGTCTGCCTGGTCCCGGGAATGCAGAAGGACCGGTCGCTCATCCGCATCATCGAGGCCGAGAA